>JAGNOB010000336.1 GCA_017990305.1 Leucobacter sp. | reverse complement strand
ATCCAGATCGGGCCGCGCGCGGTACCGCCGGCAGTCTCCGGGCATGGCAGCAGGAGGCAATCGACCTCTACTTGGAACGTAACCCGCGTGATTTCCTCGCCTCGGCGACCCCTGGCGCGGGCAAGACGACGTTTGCGCTTCGTCTCGCTGCAACGCTCCGCGGCAACAAGACGATCTCCCAGATCATCGTCGTCGCCCCCACCGAGCACCTCAAAGTGCAGTGGGCCGATGCCGCAGCACGCGCTGGCATACGGTTGAATCCGCGCTACTCGAACAGCGACGGTTTGGGGTACGGCAGGCACTACGACGGTGTCGTTGTGACGTACGCGCAGGTCGCGATGAAGCCGGTGCAGCACCGGCTGCTGACTGAGTTCACCGACACCCTCGTGATCATGGACGAGGTGCACCACGGTGGAGACGCGCTGAGCTGGGGCGAAGCGATCCGCGAGGCCTACGGCACCGCAAAGCGGCGGCTATCGCTGACGGGAACGCCGTTCCGATCCGACGAGGCGCCGATCCCGTTCGTGCAGTACGCGCCGCAGGGTGACGGCACGAAGATGTCGCTCACCGATTACGACTACGGCTACGGCCGGGCGCTGGCCGACGGTATCGTGCGTCCGGTGATCTTCATGGTCTACGCGGGCAAGATGCGCTGGCAGACCAGCGCCGGCGAGGAGATGGAAGCCCGGCTCGGCGAGGGCAACACGAAAGACGTCACGAGCCAGGCCTGGCGCACCGCCCTCGATCCCATGGGGGACTGGATGGCGAAGGTGCTGCGCGCCGCCGACCGACGCCTCACCGAGGTGCGTGAACAGATTCCCGACGCAGGCGGCCTCGTTATTGCGACGGATCATGCCTCAGCGAAGGCATACGCGCAGATGCTGCACGAGATCTCAGGCGAAGAAGTCGCGCTGATCCTCTCGGACGACTCCGGCTCGTCGGAGCGCATTGACAGCTTCTCTGCGGGAACATCACGCTGGATGGTCGCCGTGCGGATGGTGTCCGAGGGCGTCGATGTGCCGCGCCTCGCGGTCGGTGTCTATGCAACGAGCTCGTCAACCCCACTGTTCTTCGCGCAGGCCATCGGCCGCTTCGTGCGATCGCGCCGCCGCGGCGAGGTCGCGTCAGTCTTCATCCCGAACGTGCCGCCGCTCATGGAGCTCGCGGCTTCCCTGGAAAAAGAACGCAACCATGTGCTCGAAGGCCCGGGGTCTGCTGAAGAGATGTGGGACGCTGAGGCCGCGCTCATGGCAGAAGCCGAACGCGAAGACAAGGCCTCGGACGACCTCATCGAGGACGAGTTCAAGTACCAGGCCCTCGAATCAGACGCCCACTTCGACCGTGCAGTCTTTGACGGTGCAGAGTTCGGTGGGTACGCGGAGGTAGAGAGCGAAGAGGAGCTCGACTTCCTCGGCTTCCCAGGCATTCTCGAGCCGCAGGAAGTGAAAGCGCTACTGCAGCAGCGACAGTCAAAGCAGGCTCGGCGCAGCGCCGCGAGCCAGGGCATTGTTGATCACCCGCCAGAACGTGCAGAGGCGCCCGAGGCCCTGCACCGGACCCTCGGAGAGCAACGGAAGCTCCTCTCGAGCCTGGTGGGTATGTACGCCAGGGTAAGTGGTGAGCCCCACAAAGACGTGCACAACGAGCTACGCCGTGTCTGCGGGGGCCCCGCTGTGCCCCAGGCTTCCGTGACACAGCTTCAGAAGCGCATTGACCTGTTGCGGCGGCGCCTGCGGCCATAGGCTTGCTGGCATGGCCAAGAAGAACTCCGCATCGGCGGCGGCTACCCCGGCGATGCGTGCCCTCGCGAAACTCGGGGTGGCGTTCACTGTTCGCAGTTACAACCACGACCCTGACGAGACGGACTTCGGGGGAGAGGCAGCTCGAGAGCTCGGGCTTGACCCCTCAGTTGTCTTCAAAACGTTGCTCACCGAGGTCGATGGGCAGCTCACTGTCGCGGTCGTGCCGGTCGCGGGAACGCTTGATCTCAAAGCGCTGGCGGCCGCCTGTGGAGGCAAGCGCGCCGTGATGGCGGATCCCACGATTGCAGAGCGGAAGACCGGATACGTTGTCGGCGGGATCAGCCCGCTGGGGCAGCGCAGCCAGCTGCCAACGGTCGTCGATGCCTCGGCGCTAGCTCTAGAGAGTGTGCTCGTCTCCGGCGGGCGACGTGGACTCGATATCGAGCTCCGCGGCGAAGACCTGGTGCGGGTAACCCGTGCGGTGACCGCGAATGTCGGGCGTGTCTGAGGCGATTGCATGGTTGTTCCACTCAGAAGGCGTCGTGACACTCCCGGAATCGCGGCTCAATTCGCTTCGTGTTGAGATTCCGTGGTAAGTTATTCTCTGTTCGGCCGCAAGGAAATGAACAAGATTCGCGCGGATGGCGGAATTGGTAGACGCGCTAGCTTGAGGTGCTAGTGCCCGTATTAGGGCGTGGGGGTTCAAGTCCCCCTTCGCGCACGAGTCGCAAGAACAGTAAGGCCCCTGCTTCGGCAGGGGCCTTACTGCTTTTGTTGCCGGGTTGCCGGGCAGAAGGCGCTTCGGACAGTTTCCGTATCAGTGGGGGAACGTACTGAAAGTCGTGTACACCCCGAGCGCCGTGAACTCGCGGTCACCACGTATCACCGCTTGGGATCCTTCGCGAAAACGATCCGGGTTCTCGGGTGCCCTTCCGGCACGTCCCTCACGACTGGGTCCGAGGAGATATTCCAGGCACGAAATCCGTTGCCCAGCCCAGGCCTCCCCAGTTTCGTTCGTGGGGGTTTAAGGCCGTATACCTGGTTACAGAAGTGGCGTGAACACGGGCCGGGAGTTGATGAGCCAGCGGGAACAAGCTGCAGCAAACGGGTTTCCCTCCCGCAACAGTCTTGAGTTGACTCTGCCTGACGATGGTGTCTCGTTGCAACGCATTACGGCAGAGCTGAAGGTCGAACGGGCGATACTGGAGCGAGAGCTTGAACTCGCAAAAAGGCCGGGGCGTCATCCCCGGCCAACTGTCAAGCCTGCACAAGACCAAGGTCGTTGAGTCTCCCCGCGCACGCTTCCCGCTGACACTGCTGCTGCAGGCGGAACTACAGCCGAGTAGTTACCTATCGACCGCGTGAAGCGGAGGTTTCGGGCCGATCTGCTTGGGAGGGTGTGGCTCACGGACGTGTCTGAATTCCTGGACTCTGACGCGAAGGTGTATCTCAGTCCGATGGGGATTGCTTCGATGGGAAAGTTATCGCTTGGTGCACCAGCGGGGGTGCGGAGTGGATTGAAACGACGAACTCTGCGGGGCTCAACAGGTTCTTGGGTCGAAATGGAGGCGCGGGGATAATGCTGCGTGCGAGGGGGTCTTTGGGCGGA
>JAGNOB010000335.1 GCA_017990305.1 Leucobacter sp. | reverse complement strand
ACCACTACATATTGCAACGCCTAAGAGGCACCTTTTATGCCCGTATGTGCGCCTGCTCAAGCCCCGCGATTCCACGCATTTCCTGACTCTGTTCTCCGCACACGCAGCCACGCCTGCGGCCGAGGCCAGACGCGTCGCGCACCACAAGAAACATCCCCCTTTGTGGGCCGCCGCTGGAGCTCACTCCACTGCGATCGGCCAGAGCAGCTCAGTTCCGTCAGGCTGAAACCAACGGAGCACGAGCATCGCGTCTTGCGCCGCTGCGGCACCGTCAGCCTGACTGCCTCGCACGACGACGCGTACCCGCTCACCGGGTTCCACTGTTTTCGGGAGCGAGAGCCCGAGCATCCCGGCACCGGACAGCGCGAACCGCACCGAGAACGCGATCTCGGTACCGCGGTGCTCTATCTCGATCACACCTAGCTCGCGCCGCAGCACCCGCCACGGCACCGGCACGGGCGCCGGGCCTGCGCGAACGGATCTGACTGCTCCGGGCGAGCGCGGCGGGAGCGTTCGGGTGCTGAGTCGAAATGGGGCCATGGGGCGAGGGTAGCCGCGACCTCAGACACCGCAGTCGCTCGACACTTGCCCGTTAGACGTGGTGGTACGGGCGCCCGCCCGCGATCTCCTGCGCACGGTACAGCTGCTCGGCGAGGATGAGACGCACGAGCTGGTGGGGAAACACGAGCTTCGAGAGGCTCCACTGAAAGTTTGCGCGTGCCCGCACCCGTTCGTCTACGCCGTAGGCGCCGCCGATCACCACCACGATGGGCTTCCCGGCGTTGACGGCTGACTGGAGTGTTGCGGCGAGCGCGGGCGAATCGACGTTCGTGCCGCGTTCGTCGAGCAGCACAAGAAACGCATCCCGGTCAACTTTCTGGAGGATCCGCTCCGACTCCTCAGATCGCGCGCTGTCGCCCTCGCGTGCGGAGTGCGGCAGCAGCTGCCATGCCACATCGAAGGGCTTTCGCAGCCGCTTTTCGTAGCGGTCGATGCCGTCGGACACCCAGTTCTCGTGCTTCTTCCCGACCGCGAGAATCTTGATGCTCACCGTGTGCTCCCCGTCCTGGACGCGCGGTGCGCGCCCACGACTACGCTACCCGTACCGTGTCGAGGTACTCGGCGATGCGGCCGATCGCTTCCTCGAGCACGGTGACCTCCGGCAGCGTAACGAAGCGTAGGTGGTCGGGCGTTGGCAGGTTGAAGCCGCGGCCGTTCGTCACGAGCACGCGGGTGGCTCGCAGCACATCGATCACGAACGCCTGGTCGTCGACAATGGGGTACCTGGCGGGGTCGAGCCGTGGGAACAGGTACATCGCGCCGCCAGGTAGCTCGCAGCTCACGCCCGGGATCGCGGTGAGTAGTCGGTGTGCGGTGTTGCGCTGTTCGTGGAGTCTGCCGCCTGGCGCGCAGAGTGCGTCGATCGAGGATTCGATGCCGAGCGCAACGGGAATCGCGTGCTGCGCCGGCGCGTTCGAGCACATCCGCATGTTGGCGAGCAGGGTGAGCCCCTCGATGAAGTCGGCGGCGCGCGCCAGGTTCCCCGAGGCGACAAGCCAGCCGGCCCTGTAGCCGGCGACCCGCTGCGCCTTCGAGAGCCCGCTGAAGGTCAGGCACAGCGTCTCGGTGACGTGCAGCGCAGCGTGCTCGTGGGTTGCCCCGTCGTACAAGATCCGGTCGTAGATCTCGTCGGCCATGAGCACGAGCCCGTGCCGTTCGGCCAACGCCGCGAAACCACGCACGAGTTCGGGCGAATACACGGCGCCCGTCGGGTTGTTGGGGTTGATGAGCACGATGCCAGTGGTCTGCGGGGTGATGAGAGACTCGATCACCGCGAGGTCGGGCATCCAGCCGTTCGATTCGTCGCACGGGTAGTGCACGGCCTTCCCGCCCTGCAGTGTGACCTGCGCGGTCCACAGCGGGTAGTCGGGGGCCGGCACGAGGATCTCGTCGCCGCGACTCACGAGCGCTTGCAGCACGAGCGAAATGAGTTCGCTCACCCCGTTTCCGAGATAGACGTCGTCGGGGGTGACTCCCGCGACCCCGATCCCGGTGTAGTGCTCGGCGACGGCCTCGCGCGCCGGGAGTATCCCGCGCGAATCGGTGTAGCCCTGCGCGTGCGGGAGCGCGTCCCGCATCGCGTCTACGATCTCGGGCGGCGCCTCAAAGCCGAACGGTGCCGGGTTGCCGATATTGAGCTTCAGGATCTGCTCGCCCGCGCGTTCGAGCCGCTCTGCTTCCTGCAGGATCGGGCCGCGCACGTCGTAGCGCACGCCGGCGAGCTTATTGGACTGAGTTATCTGTCGCATCGTCGAGCTCACGGGGCGAGTTTACTCCTGTGCGGGGGCCGAAGAAACACGCGTGCCCGCCGGCCTTGGCTGGCCGGCGGGTCAGGCTAACGTGTCTCGGATAGCGTGATGTCGCCGAGGTCCACTTTCGCGGAGATCCGGTTCGGCGCTCCCGCGGCCATGGTGAGCTCGTTGTCGATGCTTCCCGACGTGCGCGAGTGGGTCACGTCGTAGATACCGGCCGGGACTGCGAGATCAATCGAGCCAGCGCTCACTTTCAGGGTGACGTCGCGCGGCGGGTCGCCCCTGAGGACCAGCGCGAGATCTCCGAGTGAGACCTCGGCGTCGACTGTGCCTGCGCCGGTGATCTCGCCCTCGAAGGTGCCCATGCCGATGACGAGGTCAAGGTCCGTTGCCGTGCCGTTGATGTGGGCGTCGCCCGCGTCGACCTGCACGTCGAGCTCGCCGAAGCTTCCGTCCGCGCGGACGCTGCCAACGCCAACTGTGATGTCAGCGTCGAGCGGTTGCGTCGCAAATGATTGCGGCAGGGTGAGTGTTGCTGTCACGTGCTGCCCGCGCGTCGACGGGCAGACCCCGAAGAAGCAGAAGCCTGAGTTGGATTTCGGGGCGCGGAGCACCAGTTCATCGCCGTCTCGGCTGAACTCCCATCGGTCTGCGGAACCACCGGTTGCTGTGAGCGTCGCCTCGTTGACGCTGCCGTACTCGAGTCGGAGGTCGGCGACGCCGACGTTCAGGTCAAGACCCGTGATGCCGGTCGCGTCAATGGGAGCTAGGTTGCTTGCCTCCGCGGTCTGGGCATCGGCCCGCTGCGAGGACGCTGCCATCGCGAAAGCGGCGGAAGCGCCGAGCCCGAGGAGGACGACACCGCCGACGACAGCGGTCGCAATCGCGATGCCGCGCCGTCCGGAGCTGGGTGGGCTTGTAGTCATCGTGGGGATCCTGTCTGTGGAAAGTTCGGGGCATGGGGCGGCCGTGGCACTCCCCCGGCGCTCTGCAGGTGTGCGATCGCGGCCAGCACGCGGCGATTGCCGAACTCGTCTTGTT
>JAGNOB010000334.1 GCA_017990305.1 Leucobacter sp. | reverse complement strand
CTGCGTGATCCGCGTGAACGACAGGCGCATCCTCTTCGGCCTGCTCGAACACTGCGGCTTCACCGCCGAGGAGCAGGCCGGCGCGCTCATCACCATCGACAAGCTCGACAAAATCGGCGTCGACGGCGTGACTGACGAGCTCTCAGAGACCAACGCTGAAGCCGCAGCGGCAATGCGCGACATCCTCACCGGTGTTGACGCCGCGCTTGAGGCTGGCATTCCAGTGACCCGTGACGCCATCTCAGCTGTGCTTCCCGCTGGGGCTGCCGAGGACGGTGTCGAGAGCCTTGTGACACTCGGCGAGGCGCTCGATGGCGGCCTGCCTTCGGGCGTCGAGATCCGCTTCGACCCGACACTGGTGCGCGGCATGGGCTACTACACCGGAACGATCTTCGAAATCGCGCACCCCGGATCCGGATCCTCCGTCGGTGGTGGCGGGCGCTACGACGGCATGATCGGCCGCTTCCTCGGCCAAGACGTACCGGCAGTTGGCTTCTCAATCGGCTTCGAGCGAGTCGTTGACCTTATCGAGGTCGACTCGAACGCAGGCCCCGAAGCCGTCGCGCTCGTCGCCGATACCGACGTCTCGCTTGACGACCTCATGGCCCTCAAACGCGCGCTCGTTGCTGACGGATTGCGCGTGCGCCTCGAGAAGCGACAGAAGAACATGAAGACACTCGTTGCCCGCCTCGAGGGCGAGGGCTTCACTCGGCTCGCCAACGTGCGGCCTGGCGTGACCGATGTCTCCGAGCTCTCCTGGCGCAATCTCGGCGAGTAATGGCCTGATCTCCCGGGGCTCACACCCGCACACCCTCTACACTGAGATGAGGCGCGGAACACGCGTCTCATGACTTCCACCACAAGGAGCAAACTGTGGCATTTATCGACGCGGTGATCGCACGCGAGATTCTTGATTCGCGCGGAAACCCGACCGTTGAGGTCGAGGTTGGCCTGACCGACGACTCGGTTGGACGCGCGGCTGTGCCCTCGGGCGCATCGACGGGCGCTTTCGAGGCATACGAGCTGCGGGACGGTGACAAGGACCGCTACCTCGGCAAGGGCGTCCTCAAGGCCGTCGACGCGGTCTTCGACGACCTCGCACCGGCCATCGAAGGCTTCGCTGCCGACGACCAGCGCATCATCGACACCGTGCTCCGCGAGGTCGACGGCACCGACAACAAGTCGCGCGTCGGTGCGAACTCGATCCTCGGCGTCAGCCTTGCTGTCGCGCACGCCGCAGCCGCCTCGGCCGAGCTCCCGCTGTACCGCTACCTCGGGGGCCCGAACGCGAGCACCCTCCCCGTGCCGCTCATGAACATCATCAACGGTGGCGCGCACGCAGACACCGATGTCGACATTCAGGAGTTCATGGCGGTGCCGCTCGGCGCTGAGAGCTTCTCCGAGGGACTCCGCTGGGGCGTCGAGGTCTACCACGCGCTCAAGGCGCTGCTCAACGAGAAGGGCCTGTCGACGGGCCTCGGCGACGAGGGCGGCTTCGCCCCGAACCTCGAGAACAACGTCGCGGCACTCGACCTCATCGTCGAAGCGATCAAGCGCGCGGGCTTCGAGCCCGGCCGCGACATCGCGCTCGCGCTCGACGTCGCATCGTCGGAGTTCTACGAGAATGGCGTCTACACCTTCGAGGGCAAGGCGCGCACCTCTGCCGAGATGACCGCGTACTATGCCGACCTCGTCGACCGCTACCCGCTCGTCTCCATCGAGGATCCGCTCGACGAGGACGACTGGGACGGCTGGAAGCACCTGACCGATGAGCTCGGCGCGCGCGTGCAGCTCGTTGGCGACGATCTCTTCGTCACCAACCCCGAGCGCCTCGCAGACGGCATCGCGAAGGGTGTCGGCAACTCCATCCTCGTGAAGGTCAACCAGATCGGCACCCTCACCGAGACCTTCGACGCCGTGCAGATGGCGCAGCGCGCCGGCTACACCGCAGTCATGTCGCACCGCTCGGGCGAGACCGAGGATGTCACGATTGCTGACCTCGCGGTCGCGACCGACTGCGGCCAGATCAAGACCGGAGCGCCCGCACGCTCTGACCGCGTCGCGAAGTACAACCAGCTCCTCCGCATCGAGGAAGAGCTTGGCGGAGCCGCGCGCTACGCAGGTCGCGCTGCGTTCCCGCGGTTCCAGGCGTAACCATACGCCGAAGCTGAGGAGTACAGGGTGAAGCACTGGGGCGCAGACATCGCGGCATGGGCCGCGAGTCTGCGCTTTAGTGTGTTCACCGTCGTCGTGGTCGTCTCGGTCATAGCCGGGGCGTTCATTCTCAGCCCAAACATCTCAACGTTCGTGCAGCAACAGCGCGAGATCACCCAGCTGCGAGAGAGCGTGCGCCAGCACCGTGAGGCGGTCGAGGAGATCGACGCCGAGCGTTCGCGCTGGAAAGACCCGGCCTACGTTCGAGCCCAGGCTCGCGATCGGCTCTCGTATGTCCTGCCAGGTGAGACCCAACTGAGCATCATTTCCGATGTGGTGCTCCCCGTGGAATCTCAAGAGCAGACAAGCAAAGATCTGACGCACGTCGAACGCAACTGGGCGAAAGACCTGGTTGGTTCTGTCATTGCCTCAGGTGCCGCAGTTCCCGATACCCCCACCGAAGACGAAGCCGCAAGGAGCACGAAGTGACCCGGCCCCCATTCCCCGCACCGACACCTGAGGACATTGCGGCGGTGAGCGAACAGCTCGGCCGTGAAGCGCGAGGTGTCGTCGGAATCGCAGCGCGTGCCGCCGACGGCAGCCCGACCGTCGTGGCGACGTCGCCACGCCTCCCTGACGGCTCGCCGTTCCCCACGTTCTACTACCTCTCGCACCCCGAGGTTGTTGCTGCCGCCTCGCGGCTTGAAGCGGTCGGGATGATGGTTGAGTTCAATGAGATGCTCGCTGAAGACGAAGAGCTCCGTGCTGCCTATGGCCGTGCTCACGAGCAGTACATCGCTGACCGCGACTCGGTTGGCGAGGTAGCCGAGCTTGCCGGAATTAGCGCGGGCGGGATGCCCACGCGTGTGAAGTGCCTGCATGCCCTCATCGGACACGCGCTTGCAGCCGGGCCCGGGGTCAACCCGATCGGAGATCTTGCACTCGAGCGTTCCGGGTGGGGCGCATAACCACGCATAACGTGCGGAATGAGTGAATTTCGCTCGTAGAATCATCGGTCTGGGTGCGGCAACTCGACGTTTGTGACGATCTGCAGCAACTTTCCAGGTAGGGTGTACTGGGTTGGGTGAATGTTGCCCAGCAGGCTTCCCGCGCGACGTGCGGGCGCACCCTGCACCCTGCAATTTGTGCATATTTGAGCATTCAAGGAGATCGCTTCGTGGCGAAGAAGATTCTGATCGTCGGCGGCGG
>JAGNOB010000333.1 GCA_017990305.1 Leucobacter sp. | reverse complement strand
ACGCCCCTCGGGGGAACAGTACGCGGAGTTGCCAGCCCAGTCCGCTGGGTGCGGGCCCGGACTCAATAGTGCCACCGAAGACACGAACGCGCTCGGCGAGGCCCGCGAGGCCGCGGCCGGAGCCGACACCGGTGGTCGGACCGACGGTGTTCAGGGGCCTCCCGTAGTCGCGCACCGTGATCTCAGATCCTGCCGCGCCTTCCGTGAGGGTGACGTCGGCGCGCGCGCCAACGCCGGCATACCGCAGCACGTTGGTGAGCCCCTCCTGGACGACGCGGAAGATCGCCAGGCCCTGGAGGCGGTCGTCAAGCCGGAGGCCGCCGTCGCTGAGCGTGACGTTGAGGCCGGCCTCTTCGAACCCTCGAACGAGGCCAGGGATATCTGAGATACCCGGTTGGGGGGCCATATCTGCCGCTTCGCTCATTTGGAGGGCTCCGAGTAGCCGCCGCATCTCGGTGAGCGCGGTTCGCCCGGTCTCGGCGCTACGCTGCATCGCGTTCGCTGCGGCTTCAGGCGCGGTTTCCACCGCGCGCGCTCCGCCCTCGGAGAGCGCGATCATGACGGACACGGAGTGCGCAACGATGTCATGGATCTCGCGGGCAATACGAGAGCGCTCCTCGGCAACGGCGAGCTGCGCAAGCTGATCGCGCTCGCGGGCGAGCTGGTGCGCGCGATCAATAATCGCTTGGAGGTAGCGGCGCCGGTTGCCAAGGTTGATGCCGATGAGCAACACGGCGAGCATCCAGATCGAATCGAGGATAACGATCCCGACCGGACCGGACCCCTGTACTTCGCTTCTGAAAGCGGGCGAGAGCGTTGGCGTATAGACGCTCACGATGTTCCCGGCGACCGCAATAGCGTAGGCGATCCAGCCGGTACGGACGTCGCGATAGACCGGGACCGCGTACAGCAGGAACCAGCTCGCGACCGCGTTCGCGATGATCAGCGGCCCGCCGTCTCCCACAAGCGAGAGCATGACGATGATGAACCCGAGCAGCGGGGCCCTGCGGCGGAACAGCAGGGCGACAGTTCCTGCCGCGATCCGCAGAGAGACCACAAGCGAGTAGATTGCGCCCGCGGCGACATTCGGCCCGACGCGGTCAAAATACAGCGTGAAGATATCGAGCAGCGCGAGCGGCACCGCCCCAATCAGGTAGCAGACGAGGATCGCGATATCGATCGCTCGCGGGTGTGCGGCCACCCAACGGCGAATCGCCCCGGGCGGCCTGGGGAGGAACGCCTCAGAGTCGACTCTCGCGGTCTGATGCATCGGCGTTCCCCCTCTCACGTTCTCACCCTACTGGCGCTCCCCCAGTGAGCGCCTGCTGAGCGACTACTTTGCGTCGCGCGTCTTCAGTACGAGCAGGCCGAGCGCCATCGGAATCGCGGCCCAGAGCGCGATCGCGAGCATACCGACCCCGTAGGTCGGGTCGATATTTGCCGCTACGTCGCCCATCGCGAGCGTGTTTCCGAGCGACATCGGCAGGAAGCTGCCGACAGTCGGAACCCACTCCCAGCCCGTCATCATCAGGAACTGCAGGCCAATGGGCAGCACGAAGACGATGCCAGCGACGAGCGCGATGCCGCCAGCGGTCGAGCGGAGCGCGGCGGCGAAACCGAAGCCGAGCAGCGCGACGCAGACGAGGTATACGACCGCGCCGAGCGCTCCGGTGAGCACGGTGTATGAGAAGAGTTCGGCCCCTGCGGCTGGAATGAAGAGCAGGCCGATGGCGAGCCCGAGCACGACAAGGACAAGCGCGGTGACGGCAGCAATCACTGCGAGCACGATCGCCTTGCCGAAGTACATGGGGCTGCGGCCGGGCACGGCTGCGAGGCTCGAGAGGATCATGCCGCTGGAGTATTCGCTCGAGATCACGAAGACACCGAGCACGCCGAAGATGAGCGCCAGGAACGGTGAGGCAAGCGTTGACACAGTAAGGAGGTAGTTCTGGAGCCCCTCGGCAGGCAACGAAGCGGCGTCCATCCCGTCATACGTGAAGGTGGTCTTCATCGCCCACGCGCTCAGCAGACTGAGACCGATGCTCGCCAGCAGGGTAACGAGAAGTGTGATCCTGATGGATCGGAGCGAGGTGAGCTTGATCCGCTCGGACTTGAGAATGCCCCCAAAGCTGAGTTTTGGGGCGCTGCCCGACCCCGCAAAGGTCTGACGCGTGGCCGGTGGTGTGTAGGTTGCAGAAGTCATTGTGTGTCCAGTCCGTCGAAAGTGTGTGTGGTCACGAGCTCGGCTCAGCCGGCCGCGTACTCAAGTTCGTCGCGCGTGAGCTGAATGTAGGCATCCTCGAGGCTCCCGGTGACCGGGGTGAGCTCGTGGAGCACGATGCCATTCTTCGCCGCAATCTCGCCGATCTCAGCGGCGGTAAGCCCGGCGGCGGAGAAACCTGCGCCGTCGCCGCGGTCAAGCGGCAGCAGCTCGGCCTCGGAGCGTGCGTTCATCACGAACGAAGCGAGCTCGGCAGCCTGCGGGCTGCGCACCGTCACGCGCATAGTGCCGTTGCCAACGAAGTCGGAGATCGGTGCGTCTGCGACGACGCGGCCCCTGCCGAGCACGATCACGTGGTCGGCTGTCTGCGCCATCTCGCTCATGAGGTGGCTCGACAGCAACACTGTTCGGCCCTCGCTCGCGAGGTGACGCAGCAGGTTTCGCACCCACAGCACGCCGTCAGGATCGAGTCCGTTGACCGGCTCGTCGAGGATGAGTACCTTCGGGTCACCGAGCAGGGCCGCGGCGATGCCGAGGCGCTGTCCCATGCCGAGCGAGAACCCGCCAACGCGCTTGTTCGCGACAGACTCGAGCCCGGTGAGCTCGATGACCTCGTTGACGCGCTGGTCTGAGATGCTGTGCGTCGCGGCAAGTGCGCGTAGGTGACTGCGCGCGCTGCGCCCCGGGTGGACTCCCTTGGCATCGAGCAGCACACCAATCTCGGCGAGCGGGGCCCGCAACCCCGAGTAGCGTTCACCGTTCACGGTGACCGTACCGGCGGTCGGCTTGTCGAGGCCAACCATGAGGCGCATGCTCGTCGATTTTCCGGCACCATTCGGCCCGAGGAAGCCGGTGACCTGGCCAGGCTTGATGGTGAAGCTGACATTGTCAACGGCTTTCTTCGCACCGTAGTGCTTGGTGAGCCCGCGAGCCTCGATCATGGTGTCTCCTTTTCGAGAGAGATTGAGCGTGTGCCTTCAGCTTAGAAAGTAGAGTGCGTCTCCGTATCCCACTTGAGTATCTTTGCCGTGGTACCTGGGTACCGTTGCGCGACCCTACTCAGGAGCGATGCTCGTCGCTTTCATCCGCAGATCAAGACTTCGCCAGGTTCTCCAGGTGAGCTTCTTCGCGCGCGATGATCGCAGC
>JAGNOB010000332.1 GCA_017990305.1 Leucobacter sp. | reverse complement strand
CCCCAAGGGGGTCGCGCGCGTCGGTCGTTCAGCTCGGGTCGCCGGGCGCCGGTTTGCGGCGCTCGACTACCCGGTGACGATGTCGATCATTGCGATTAACGTCGTCGTCTTCGTGTTTCAGCTGCTGAGTAACTATTTCGGCAGCAACGGGGTGACGGGTGCCCTCTGGTACGTACCGACATACTCCCTCGCGGAAGGCGTACACCAGGTCGCCCCCGGCGCGCTTCCTGGGTATCCCGAGGGCGCGCTTCTCAGTGCCGAGTTCCAACCGTGGCGCATGCTCACGGTGATGTTTACGCACTCGGTGGGATTCCTACCCCACATTCTGTTCAACATGCTCGCCCTCTATATGTTCGGGCGCAACCTTGAGCAGATCATCGGTAAGTGGCGGTTCCTCGTGCTCTACGTGTTCGCTGGCATCGGCGGCTCGTTGGGTGTCATGCTTTGGGGCTACGCAGACACCAGCGCGATCTTCACGCCGACCGTTGGCGCCTCTGGCGCTATCTTCGGCGTCATGGCAGCCACGGTCGTCGCGTTCCGGTCGATGAACGCGAACGTCACCTCACTCCTCGTGCTGCTCGCCATCAACTTTGGCATCGGGTTCATGCCCGGTGCCAATATTTCCTGGCAGGCGCACCTCGGTGGCATGGTGGTGGGAGCGCTCACGATGTGGATCGTTGTGCGAACCCGCGGGCCGCGGTTGAAGACCCGGCAGATTATCTGGCTGGCAATCGTGGCTGCTGCGCTTGTTGCGCTGTCCTGCGCCTACCTCGTACTGTCACCGCTGTAGCGAGGCACATGCACACAGCACTGCGGCCTGGAGAGCAAACGCTCTCCAGGCCGCAGTGCTGTGTGGTGTTCGCAGACGAAATGATCAAGCCGAACAGGGAAATGGGCGCGATGAGCGTCCCATTCACAATCCACCCGCCTGTGAAAAGTTATCCACAGGGTTCTCCCCACCTGGGGAGAATTACAACGATGTAGTTCGGGGGAACCTGTGGATTACTTCCACCAAGGAGTCATGAGGAACCCGACAAGCACGAAGCCGAAGCCGACGAAGATGTTCGCCTGGCCGAGCTGCGGAATCGGGAGCTGCAAGTTTGAGCTCGTGATGTAGAACAGTACGATCCAAATGAGTCCGAGAAGCATGAAGCCAAACATCACCGGCTTGAACCACACCGGGTTCGGTGCGTCCTTCCGGGCGGCTTCTCTCTGCTCGCGTTGTGCCGCGATCTCTGCCGCGTTGCGCTTGCTCACGTCTTTACCAGCTGCTGCCATGTCTACAGTCTACTCAGTTCGTAGTGTGTGCCCAGTGTGCTCGTCCTAGAATGGCTACAAATGAACCAAGCACCCCCAACCCGAGGCCGCCGACGCCGTGCGCGACTGAGCCCGCTGACCGTCATTGGCGAGCTACTCATCGTGGGTGGTCTTGCAGTATTCGGGTACATCGTGTGGCAGCCCTGGCACACTGGCTTTGTCGTCACGGGCAAGCAGCTTGAGCTCACCCAGTCCGCTTCCGCCGACTGGGACGCCAAGGCCGCCGAGCGTCCGCCATTCGACGGCACTGTCCCCGTCCCCGAGGTTCCGGCTATCGGAGAGGTCTTCGGGCAACTCCACGTTCCCGCATTTGGTACAACCTTCGCCAACAGTGTCGCTGAAGGTACGGGATGGTGGGAGACCCTGAACTACGAGGACAAGGGAATCGGTAGGTACCCTGACAGCTCCATGCCGGGTGAAGCTGGCAACTTCGCCATTGCCGCCCACCGCTCTGGCGGCTACATCACTCCGTTCAAGGAGATCATGAATCTCCGTGTCGGAGACCCACTGTTCTTCGAGACGCCTGACGGGTGGTACACCTATCGGTTCCGCTCCCTCGAATACGTGTGGCCAACCGAGGGCGAAGTACTCAACGCTTTCCCACGCATGGACGGGATCGAACCCACGGACCAGGTGATGACGCTCACCACGTGCCACCCGAAGAACTGGGGCACCGATGAGCGCGCGATCGCCTATTCCATCTTTGAGAGTTTCCAGCCGAGGTCTGAGGGGCCACCCGCGGAACTTATCGAACTGAACCCGGCGATCGTCGAAGGAGCGGCATAGTGTTTTCACTCATCTGGCGGTTCTTCCCCGGCCCGGCCTGGTTTCGCGTGATCGTCTTACTGGGCGCAGCAGTCGCGCTCGTGTGGGCGCTCATCACCTATGTCTATCCCTGGGCGCTGGAAATGCTGCCCGAACAAGAATCGACGGTGGGAACATGACCCGTGTACTCGTGATCGACAACTACGACAGCTTTGTCTACACACTCAACGGCTACTTGCAGCAGCTCGGAGCAGAGACACGTGTGATCCGCAACGACGACGTGACTGTGGGCGAGCTCGAACAGCTCGTCCGAGAGTTCGATGGGGTGCTCATCTCACCCGGGCCAGGTACGCCCGCCGCGGCCGGAGTCTCCATTCCCATGGTTGGCATCGCCATCAAACACGGTGTGCCCCTGCTGGGCGTGTGCCTGGGGCACCAGGCGATCGCTGAGGCGCTGGGAGGCACGGTCACTCACGCTGCCGAGCTCATGCACGGCAAGGTATCTCGCGTGCGGCACTCAGACGATGAGTTCTTTGCCGGTGTGCCAGAAGAATTCGATGCGACCAGGTACCACTCGCTGGCCGTCGTACGAAGCTCGGTGCCCGAGACTCTCACGATCACCGCCGAGACCGCCGGGGGCGTCGTCATGGGGCTGAGACACCGCGAGCTACCAATCTTTGGGGTGCAGTACCACCCTGAGTCGGTACTCACGGAGGGCGGCTACCAGCAGCTTGGCAACTGGCTGCGTGTAGTGGGGCTTGAGAACGCAGCGGCTGTCGCTGCGACGCTGTCGCCGCTCATCTCAACCGACTGACAGGGGCACCCGTCAGCGCGAGACAGCTTGCGTTATCCGGCGCAGTAACTCAGCGTCAGCTGGGAGCCCTGGGGGCTTGAACCCACGAGGGTCTGACCGCTGATGAGCAGTTGCTCGTTGAAGACACAGCCGGTAGCAGAAGCCATCTGCGCGTCGATCGTGAGGTCGAGCCCGAGCCCGCTCAGCGCGTTCTGAGCGGTATCGAGCGCCTGGCCGATCACGTCAGGGATATCGACCTTGCCGGTGGCGACCGTGAGGTTTACGGTCGCCCCTGAAGCGATCTTCGAGCCAACCTCAGGCGAAATACTGATGACGCGACCTGCCGGGGCAACCGGATCGTCCTTCGACGTTACCTTGCCGACCGTGAGCCCTAAGTCCTCCAGGGTCGCTGCGTACTTCTCCTGCGACTGACCGGCAAAGTCTGGCACTACTGCCTGCACCGGTCCACTCGAGATGAGGATGGTGACTTCATCGC
>JAGNOB010000021.1 GCA_017990305.1 Leucobacter sp. | reverse complement strand
CTGCTGGCCTGATCCGACCCGCGAGGAGCACGACGACGACGAGAGAGACGCCGATGATGCTGAAGGTGATGAGGAACAGCACGGGGTCGATGATGAACATCCCGATGAGCGCGCCGACGAAGAGCAGCGAGCCGCCGACTGCCTCGACGAGGCCCTGCGTGAGTACGGCTCGCAGCAGCGTCGTGTCCGAGCCGATGCGCGAGACGAGGTCGCCCGTGCGGCGGCGATCGAACTCGGAGATGGGCAGGTGCAGGATCTTGGCGATGAGGCGGCGACGCGACCGCAGCACAACGCCCTCGCCCATGCGCTGGAGCAGGTAGTGCTGGAACCCGTCGAGCAGCGCGCCAACGATCACGACGACAATGAGGATCCCGACGAGGATGCCGAGCGGCCGCGATTGTTGAACGCGCTCAATGACCTGGCCGACGAGCAGCGGCTGAGAGAGCGACACGAGCGCGCTCACGAGACTCAGCGCGATGATGAAGGCGAGCAGGCCGCGCTGCTCGAACAGATAGGGGAGAAGCTGCTTAAACGATGCACGCGGACCGGTAGGCCCAGCGCCCCGACCCCGACGCCTGCCGCTTGCGCGAGCGGCTTCGGGTGACGCTTGCTTGGCGTCTGCAGAGAGAGCTACGGGCTGTCGCGCGGTGGAATCTGGCACCCGATCACTCTATCCAGCAGCGGTGCATGACCCCTGTGAAGTATGTGCAGGCTGGCAAGCGAATACACGGTTCCTGTGTGCCGCCGGAGGCGGGGCGGACGCTCGGAGATGAACACCACCGCAAGCTGTCGCGGGGCGTGAGGCCCCGCGACAGCACACGCGTTTACGCCGCGGAGCTTGCCCCGCGGATCGCGCGAAGTTGCACGGCGAGGTGCAGTGCGGCCTCTCCGGCCTCCTGCCCCTTCGACTCGACGGAGCCTGCGAGGCCCGAGCGGTCGAGCGCCTGCTGCTCATTGTCGGTCGTCAAGACGCCGAAGCCAACCGGGCGACCGGCATCAAGCTGCACGCGGGTGAGGCCGTCGGTGACCGCGTTCGAGACATACTCGAAGTGGGGGGTGCCGCCGCGGATGATGACTCCCAGGCAGACAGCCGCGTCGAAGCCGCCGCCGCCCTCAGCGGCCGGAGTTAGCGCGGCCTGCGCTGCCGCCGGCAGCTCGAATGCTCCCGCGACGCGGAAGAGCGTGTGGTCGGCGCCGGCGGCGCCGACGGTATTCTGCGCTCCCGCGATGAGTCCGTCCATGATCTCGGTGTGCCAGCTGCCCGCGATGATCGCAACGCGCAGCCCGCTCGCGTCGACGGCGAGGCTCGGTGCTCCTGCTCCACTCATGACTGTCTTCTTTCTGTCGAACGTGCTGTGGGGTGTCGGTTCGGGTTAGAGTTCACCGGCGGGGAGTTCGTGCCCCATCCGGTCACGCTTCGCCTGCAGGTAGCCGCGGTTTTCCTCGGTGACGCCAACGAACAGCGGTACCCGCTCGGAAACCTTGAGCCCGTGCGATTCGAGCTGTGCAACCTTGTCGGGGTTGTTCGTCAGCAGCCGCACATCGCTCACGCCGAGATCGGCGAGGATGTCGGCCGCCGCCGTGTAGTCGCGGGAATCGGCTGGCAGTCCGAGCTGCAGATTCGCGTCGAGCGTGTCGATGCCCTGCTCCTGGAGCTGGTAGGCGCGCAGTTTGTTCGCGAGCCCAATACCGCGACCCTCCTGGCCGCGCAGGTAGACGACGACGCCCCCGCGCTCGTTGACAAGATCGAGTGCCGCGTCGAGCTGCGGCCCGCACTCGCACTTCAGCGACCCGAAGGCTTCGCCGGTGATGCACTCGGAGTGCACGCGCACGAGCGCACCCTTGCCTGGCATCGACCCATCTGGATTCTTCGCGACGAGCGCGATGTGGTCGACGCCGGCACGGCGGTCGCGGTACGCGAGCGCGCGGAAGTCGCCGTGGTCGGTCGGTAGTAGCGTGTCGGCGCGGAGGCTGACACGGCGTGAGTGCCCTTGAACCGTCGGGGCGCCAGCAGGGTCGTGCTCATCAAGGTATGCGATGAGCTGCTCGATCGTGATGACGGGGACGTTCTCTGCGCCGCCGAGCTCAATGAGGCCAGGCAGTCGCATCATCTCGCCATCGTCGGCGACGATCTCGGCGATGACAGCGACCTGGCGAAGTCCGGCAAGCCGCATCAGCTCGACGGCAGCTTCGGTGTGGCCGTCACGGGCGCGGACGCCCCCGTCGACCGCGCGGAGGGGGAGGATGTGTCCGGGACGATTGACGTCGGTGGGCACGGCGTCGGGGTTGGCGAGCACGCGTGCCGTCGTTGCTCGGTCGCTCGCGCTAATGCCGGTGGTGACGCCGTGCGCCGCGTCAACGGTCACCGTATAAGCGGTGCCACGGACGTCCTCGTTGCGCTCAACCATCATCGGGAGGTCGAGCTGGTCAGCGATATCGTTCGTCATCGGCGCGCACAGCAGTCCCGATGATCGGCTCACTGTCCATGCGATCCACTCGGCTGAAGCGAGCTCGGCGGAGATGATGACGTCTCCCTCGTTCTCACGGTCCTCATTGTCGGCGACAATAACGGGGCGGCCAGCCTTGATGGCCTCGATTGCCTCTTCGATCGAGGCGATGCCCTCGGTGCGTGGGGTAGTCATTCGGTGTCCTTAAGGTTTTCTATGGTGTCTGGGGGCCGCGGCTACGCGTTGTCTTGAAAGCTGAGCATACGCTCGACGTGGCGGGCAATGAGGTCTGTTTCGACGTTGACGTTGTCTCCGGGGGTGAGCGTGCCAAGGGTCGTCGCCTCGAGCGTCTCGGGAATGAGTGAGACCTCGAACCACTGCTCGGTCTCGTCTGCCGGCGAGATCGCCGAGACGGTGAGCGAGGTACCCGATAGCGTTACCGATCCCTTATCAACGAGTAGGGGAGCCAGGTCGCGCGAGATCGCGAAGCGGAGCGTGCGCCAGGCATCGCCGTCCTCGGAACTCAGCAATGTCGCCGTGCCATCAACGTGGCCCTGGACGATGTGACCGCCAAGTCTCGTGTCGAGGCGCGCTGCGCGCTCGAGGTTCACCCGGCTGCCCGGGGCGAGCTCGCCGAGTGTCGACATGCGGATCGACTGTGCCATCACGTCGGCGCTGAATGTGCCGCGGCCCTGCTCGTCTGAGCCCTGCTCGATGACAGTGAGGCAGACGCCCGACACCGCAATCGAGGCGCCGTGGGTCGCGTCGCTCGTGACGAGCGGGCCGGCAACCGTGAGGCGAAGCGAGTCGCCGATCGGCGTGACGGCGACGATCTCGCCGATTTCTTCAATGAGTCCGGTGAACACTAGCGAATCTCCTTCTGGGCGGGCGTTGCGATGATGAGTAGATCTGGTCCAAGCAGTTCCGTGTGGGTGAATGTGAGCCGATGGATCCCCGCCATCGAATCGATCCCCAGGTCCCCGACTGCGAGCCGTGGGCCGCCGAGCAGCGCTGGCGCGATGTACACGAGCAGCTCGTCGACGAGGCCCGCGCGCAGCAGGGAACTCACAATGTGCGGGCCACCCTCGACGAAGACACTGCCGATGCCTCGTTCACTCAGCGAGGCGAGATCAGCGGCGAGGTCGGAACCCGAGAGCCTGATCGGTTCCGGGAATCGGTCGTCGAGCGCGGGGTGTGCGAGTACGCGGGAGCCAGCGGGAATCTCGCGGGATCCAACGACGACGGGCACCGGTTGTTCCGTGGCCGCAACGAGCAGGTCGCCAGCAGGGGTGCGTGCGGTGAGCGACGGGTCGTCAGCGAGTAGCGTTCCGGTGCCAACGAGGATCGCGTCGGCTGCGGCGCGTCTGCGGTGCACATCTGCCCGGGCAGCCGGCCCGGTGATCCACTGGCTTGAGCCGTCGGCTGCTGCGGCGCGACCGTCGAGCGTCTGCGCCCACTTCACCGTAATGCGAGGGAGCCTAGCCACGTGCATCGCCTCCCTGTCGAGCGAGCCACGGTGCGAGGAACGCTCGTACTTCGTCGGCGAGGATACCGCCGGTGACGCTCACGCCGGCGGCGCGCAGGGTCTCGCCGCCACCGCTCGAGGCGGCGCCGGGGTCGGAGAGCCCGAAGGCGACCTGACCAATACCGCGCTCAAGCAGCGCACGTGCGCAGGGGCCCGTGCGGCCCGTATGGTTGCAGGGTTCGAGCGTGACGACAGCTGTGAGCTCGTGAGGATCCACACCCGCGGGGAGTAGCGCGAGCGCCATCGCTTCGGCGTGCGGGGTGCCGGCGCCCTCGTGCCAGCCCTCGGACACGGTTGTGCCGGTCGCATCGAGGACGACGCAGCCGACCCGTGGGTTCTCGTTCTCCGCTGGGCCGCGTTCTGCGAGCGCGAGCGCACGGCGCATGGCTGACTCGATCACCTCGGGTGAGAGTGGGCGCGCGGCCGGCATGCTGTACCTTTTCTGCAGCCCGGGCACGGGGTACACGAAGCGTCGCCTCGTACACCCGCGTTCCTCCTATCCGGACTTGTGCGCGAACTCTCGCTCCACACATCACCGTCGGTGCCGGAATTACACCGGCTCAACCTCGCGGATGCGAGGGTCGCGGACTTTCACCGCCGGTTCGGAATCCCACCGACCCCGGAACACGCCTCAAGCATAGCGCGGAGCGCCCGCGAGTGGTGTGCCGAACGCTACGGGCGAAACTGCGTCGAGCTGCTGCGAGAATTGGAGCACACCGCACAACGGGAGGGATGCAATGTCAGCACATCCAGAGGCGCAGCCCTGGCTCGTCGTCATCGATCCGCAGGTGATCTTCGCGGACGAGAGTTCCGAGTGGGGCTCGCCCTTCTTCGCCGAGGCGTTTGTGAACATTCGGCGTCTTGTCGCGGCAGCGGGGGAGCGGGTGCTCGTGACCCGGTGGCTCCCGACCGGCGACCGCGACACTGCCTGGGGCGAATATTTCGCGGCCTGGCCGTTCGCAGACAAACCGGCGGATGATCCGCTCTTCGAACTCGTACCCGAGGCGCAAGAGCTTACTACCCGCCCGACACTCGACCTGCCATCGTTCGGCAAGTGGGGCCCGGAGCTCGAGGCCATCACGGGCGGAGCGCCGGTGGTGCTCGCCGGTGTCTCGACCGATTGTTGCGTGATCTCGACAGCGCTCGCTGGCGCGGACGCCGGAGCGCGCATCGCCATCGCTGAAGACGCATGCGCGGGTTCGTCGGGTGAGAATCACGCCGCTGCCCTGCACGTGATGCGGTTATACCCGCCCCAGGTCACCATTGCAGACACATCGGCCTGTGTGGAGCTGCTGCGCGCCTGAGGCTGCCCAGACACGCCAACGGGTCAGACACGCTGACCCGTTGGCGTCCGGAAGCGGGGTACCGCAGTTACCGTCGTGCGAGGCCCATGCGGTCGTAGACGAGATCCAGCGTCTCGTTCGCGATCGCATTCGCGCGATCCGCACCGCGTGCGAGTAGGCGGTCGAGCTCTGCAGGATCGGCCATGAGCTCTTCCGTCCGCTCGCGAACAGGCGCGAGCGATGACTCGACGACCTCTGCTACGGCCTTCTTCAAGTGGCCGTAGCCCTGCCCAGCGAACTCCTGTTCGAGCGACTCGATTGAGCGCTCGCCGAGCACCGAGAGAATCGTGAGCAGGTTCGAGACGCCGGGCTTTTCGGCCCGGTCGAAGCGAATCTCGCTGCCATCATCGGTCACCGCACGCATGATCTTCTTCGAGGTGACCTTTGCGGGGTCAAGAACCTTGATGAGGCCAGCCTCGGTCTCAGCCGATTTCGACATCTTCGCGGTCGGGTTCTGCAGGTCGTAGATCTTCGCTACAGTCTTTGGGATCTGCGCCTCGGGAAGCACAAACGTGTCACCGAAACGCGAGTTGAACCGGTTCGCCAGATCGCGGGTCAGCTCAACGTGCTGCCGCTGATCCTCACCGACGGGCACCTGCTCGGCCTGGTACAGCAGAATGTCGGCGGCCATGAGTACCGGGTAGGTGAACAGGCCGACCGATGCGGCGTCGGTTCCCTGCCGCTGCGACTTGTCCTTGAACTGAGTCATGCGGCTCGCCTCGCCGAAGCCGGTGAGGGTGTTGAGCACCCAGGCGAGCTCGGCGTGCGCGGGGACGTGCGACTGAATGAACAGCGTCGACTTCTCGGGATCAATGCCAGCAGCAATGTACTGGGCGGCCGTGCGGCGCGTGCGCTCGATGAGCTCGTTCGGATCCTGCGGCACCGTGATCGCGTGAAGGTTCACGACGCAGAAGATTGCGTCGAAGTCTTCCTGCATCTTTGTCCACTGGCTAAGAGCACCAATGTAGTTGCCGAGCTGGAGTGAGTCGCTCGAGGGCTGCATCCCTGAAAAAATGACTGGCTTGGTATTCATGTGTGTAACTGCGTTCCTATGACAAGTGTGTGGTCCGCGCTGTCCCGGAGGGGTCAGATGCGGTAATCGACGATGACGGGAGCGTGATCCGACCATCGCTCGTCGTAGGAAGCGGCGCGGTCGATCGTGTAGTCGAGCACGCGTTCACCAAGCTGCGGGGTGACGACGTGGTAGTCGATGCGCCAGCCGGTGTCATTGTCGAATGCCTGGCCGCGGTTCGACCACCACGAGTACGGCCCCTCAACCTCGCCAGCGAAGGTGCGCCCAACGTCAACCCAGCCGTGCCCTACGCCCTCGGAGCCGTCGACACCCGAGACGGTCTCGCCGCGCGGGCCAAAGAAACGGTCGAAGTAGGCACGTTCGCGTGGCAGGAAGCCGCTCTTCTTTCGGTTGCCCTTCCAGTTCTTAATATCGAGCTCACGGTGCCCGACATTGAAATCGCCGACGACCGCGGCGAACTCGCGCTCAGCGGCGAGCTCATCGAGGCGCACGCCCATCGCGTCGAGGAACGCCCATTTCGCCTCCTGGCGCGGTGTGTCTACCTCGCCCGAGTGGGTGTAGTTGCTCACGACAGTGAGCTGTGAGTCGCCGAATGCGAAGTCTGCCTCGATCCAGCGACCGGAAGACTGGATCTGATCCTGTGCATCTGCCGCGCCAAGACCGACGCGGTGTGCAAGCGAAGGCACCCGGCTCGCAATCGCGACACCGGCGCGCCCCTTGATCTCGCACGGGTCATGCAGCCAGTGCCAACCGGCCGAGCCGAGGAACTCCTCGAGGTGCTCGTCTTGCGCGCGCACCTCCTGCAGAGCGAGGACATCGACGTCGCGTTCAGCGAGCCATTCACCCATGCCCTTGCGGTAAGCGGCCCTGATGCCGTTGACGTTGACCGACGCGACGCGGAGAGAATCTGCCATGACATCCAGTGTAGAGGTGCGACACGCATGGCTCCACTGACCCTCAATGCCTACTTGAGGGTTTAGACTCCTCGGCTTGACACAAGGTGAATGACAAGGGTGTAATTATTCGAGATAGCGGCGTGTCAGCGTCGCAATATGAGAATTCTTGAGAAAGGGGGCGCACCACATGGAACACGCATCAGGGCCCAGCGTTCCCGGCGACTGGTTTGTCGACCCGGTATTTCTCGGCACCCCCGGCATTCGTCGCTCGACTGAAGATGAAGCTCTTGCTTGGCAGACTGACGCGCTCTGCGCGCAGACCGACCCCGAATCGTTCTTCCCCGAGAAGGGCGGGTCAACGCGCGAAGCGAAGCGGATCTGCGAGAGCTGCGAAGTGCGCTCCGATTGCCTCGAGTACGCACTAGAAAATGACGAGCGCTTCGGTATTTGGGGCGGACTCTCCGAGCGAGAGCGACGGAAGCTTCGCCGCGAAGCAGGCTGAGGTTCGTGCTGCACGGCATGGCTTCAGTTTCAAAACGTCCTTCGTACCTAGACTGACGGCGTTATGCGCAGCACAGTAACCGCAGTCATTGTCGCTTCCCAGGGTGGGGAGTGGCTCGATGAGACGATCGCCGGGATCGCCTCCCAAACGAGGCGCCCAAACGCAATCGTTGCCGTGAACAACGGCGGCGCAGAACGCGTCGGCACACAGCTCGTGAACGCGAACCTTGGCGGAGCTGAGGCGTCACGCGTCATCGGGATTCCCTCCAAACTCTCGTTTGGGCGAGCCGTCGCCGCCGCGCTCACAACGGTGCTGCCCGGGCAGGATCCCGCATCCGAATGGATTTGGCTGCTCACTGAAGACTCCTGCCCGGAACCGGAAGCCCTTGAACGGATCCTGTCGAGCGTGCAGCGTGCGCAGTCAGTTGCCGTCGCCGGCCCGAAACTCGTCGACTGGGATCACCCGGAACGCATCATCGAGCTCGGGCAGAGCCTCACGACGACCGGTTCGCGGTGGCTGCTGCGCCGGCAGGAGCTTGACCAGCAACAGTATGACCACCTTGAGGATGTCCTCGGTGTCGGCCCCGTTGGCATGCTCGTGCGGCGAGACGTCTGGGACGAGCTTGGCGGATTCGATCCGGCGTTCACCAGTTACGACGATGCGCTCGACTTTTGCGTGCGCACGCGGCTCGCAGGGCACCGCGTCGAGGTCTCCCCGGAATCACGGGTGCGGTTCGCGCGCAGCGGCGTTGCCGGCCCACACATCGACCGCTCGCGCGGCGTGCTGCGCACCGCTCACAGGCAGGCCCGCACCGCGCACCTTCACCGGCGGATCGCCTACGCCCCCGCATTCCCAGCGTTCTTCCTGTGGCTTGGGCTCCCGCTCCTTGCGATCGTTCGCGTTTTTTGGGCGCTGATCCGCGAGCAACCGGGCAACATGTTCGGCGAGTTTGTCGCTGCGCTCACCGTGTTCTTCCGGCCGAAGGCATTGCTCTCGTCACGGAAACGTATCAAGCGTGCGTCGAAAGCCGGCTGGGCGGCGGTGCGGCCGCTGCGGACAGACCGAAAGACAGTGCGCACCGCGCGCATGGTCGACCGCGAGGCAATTCTTGCCGCGCAGGGACGGGTGCCGCGCGAACTCGGATTCGTCTCAACCGGCGGCCTCGCTGTGCTTGTCATCACCTCGGCGATCGCGATCGCGCTGACCTGGTGGGCGATCACCCGGACGAGTCTGTTCGGCGGCGGGATGGCGCCCCTGAGCTCGATCGGCGAGCTCTGGCACCACACCCGAACGATCGACGGGATCCCCGCCGATCCGTTTGCCTGGGTACTCGCTGTCCTCGGCTCTGTAACGTTCTGGAACCCGTCGCACGCGCTCGTGCTTGTGCTCATCGTCGCCATCCCGCTCTCCGCGCTCGGCGCGTGGATCTGGGCAGCGCAGATCACCGAGTCGGCAGCTGCACGCGTCGTCGTCTCCATCGGATTCGCCGTGAGCCCCGTGCTCCTCGGCTCGATTGCGTCTGGGCGCATCACCACCCTGATACTCGCAGTGGTTATGCCCTGGCTGCTGCTTGCAGCGACCCGCTGCCGCGAGTCCTGGAGCTGGGCGGGCACCGCCTCACTGCTCGCAGCAGTCGCGCTCGCCTGCGCCCCGATCCTGATCCCCGTCGCGCTGATATTCCTGCTCGTCGGGGTGTTCTCGAGCGTTCGCGGCGCGCTGCGAGTCCTCTCAGTGGGGATCGCCCCACTCGTGCTGTTCGCGCCGAAGATCATCGCCACGATCTTCGATGGACGGATGCTTGACCTCCTCGCTGACCCCGGAATCGCTCTGCCGTACACGCCCGGCAACACCTGGCATCTACTGCTTGGCTTCCCGGAGTTTGGGCTCGACGGCTGGGCGCGGATCTTCGAATCGATCGGGCTTGGCGGCGCACCCGCGACGCTCCTCGTCGGCGTGCTCATGCTGCCGCTCGCACTACTTGCGCTCCTCGGCCTGTACACGGGGCGCGTAGCGGTCACGATCCTCCACGCACTCTTCGGTGCCCTCGGCATTGTGACTGCCGTTGGTTCAACACAGTTGATGCTCTCTACTGCAGGGGATACGCCTGTCGCGGTCTGGACCGGTTCGGGCCTCGTGCTCTACTGGCTCGCCGTGCTCGGCCTCGCCGCTGTAGGGGCGGAGACCGCCCGCCGAGCGGCCCCCGCAATCGTGGCAGTGGCACTCGTAGCGGCACTCGCTGCAGCCGGCCCGATCGCCGTCCGCCTCGTCACCGGAAACGTTCCCATGGGGCCGGGCGACAGCAGAATGCCGGCGCTCGTGCAGGTCGCCGGGGAACAAGACCCCAGCACGCGCACGCTTGTTGTGACAGCCGTCGACGAGCGCGCAGTGCGTGCCGAGATTGTCACAGGGGAAGGCCTCGAACTCGACGAGGTGCGAACCTCCGAGCGGCTCGCCGATCCCGGCGAGACCGAGCGACGGCTTGCTGAACTGGTGGGATCACTCGCCAGCATCGGCGGCGGAAACGTCGGCAACGCCCTCAACGCGGAGCGAGTGAACTACGTGCTGCTCCGATCAGGCAACGAAGCTACAGCCGAAACCGAACTCCAGCGCACACTCGACCAGCACCCGGAGCTCGCAAGCGTTGGCACGACCGACCAGGGTTTGCTCTGGCGCGTCTCCGAGGTTGCCGGCGGCGCCGACGACGAGGGCGACGACTCGGCAGCGCTCGTCGGCACATCGTTCGGCGGGCAGACCGTCTGGACCGTGCAGCTGATCCTCATCTTCGCGATGCTCCTGCTCGCGCTTCCGACCGGCGAGGTCGTCGAGCGACCAGAGCGGCGCAAACGCCCCAAGCGCGTCCGCGGTCGGGGCAAGAAGCGGAATGCGAAGCAGCGCGCCGCAGCATCTCTGGCAGCTGGGACCGTGGCGGCCCCCGAGCCGATCCCCGATGTTGACTCGGCGCCTGAAGAGGCGTCGATGACGCCGGAAGACGCCGCTGGTGACACGCCGCTCCTGGAGAGCGAACAGGCCCCCGAAGCCGCAGCCGAACTCGCACCCGAAGCTGAGCAAACGGTCGAACACGGTTCCGCGCCTGAGCTCGAGACCATGGCTGAGGCTGAGGCTGAGGCTGAGGCTGAGGCTGAGGCTGAGGCTGAGGCTGAGATCGAGACGGCACCTGCGGGCGAGCCCGAGGATGCTGACGTGGCGCTCTCTGAAGATACAGCGTCAGTTGC
>JAGNOB010000331.1 GCA_017990305.1 Leucobacter sp. | reverse complement strand
AGCGTACCTCGCGCTGCACCTGCCCCTGGCCGCGGCAGACATCACAGGTCACCGGGTGAGTGCCGGGCTGGCATCCGTTTCCGCCGCACACGTTGCAGAGCACAGCGGTGTTCACCGTCACGTCGCGCTGCACACCGAAGATCACCTCTTCGAGCTTGACGTCGACGCGAATGAGCGCATCTTCCCCGCGCTCCTCGCGCGAGCGAGGCCCCCTCGAGCCGCCGCCAAAACCGCCCCCGAAGAACGTCTCGAAGATATCGCCGAAACCGCCCGCTCCGCCCTGCTGGCCGCCCATGTCGTAGCGCTGACGCTGCTCGGAGTCGCTCAGCACGTCATAGGCGTGCGTGACACTCTTGAAACGCTCAGCCGCTTCCTCACTCGGGTTCACGTCGGGGTGCAGCTGGCGGGCCAGCTTGCGATACGCCTTCTTGATCTCTTCGAGGCTCGCTTCGCGAGAAACGCCGAGCGTCTCGTAGTGATCCGCCACAGTTGTACTCCTAGGTGTTCGTGGTTTGTGTGAAACGTTGTGGATTGCCGTCAACCGCTCAGCGGTCTTCGCTCAGCAATCTGTTGAGATATCTGGCAACTGCACGAACCGCCTGGATATTCCCGGCGTAGTCCATGCGCAGCGGCCCAAGCACGCCAAGCCGTGAAGCCCCTGGCTGCTCGTAGTTCGTTGCAATGATCGAGGCGTCTGAGAGACCATACGCCTCGTTCTCACGCCCGATCGAAGACGCGATCTCGCGCTCGTCTTGCACGAGCTCACCGAAGAGCCGCAGCAACGTGACCTGCTCTTCGATTGCTTCGAGCACGGTCGGGAGGGAGCCAGCAAACTCACCAGGTCGCGTGAGATTTGCGGCGCCAGCGACGGCGATGCGGTCGGAGCGGTTCGCCTGCAGCTGCTGCGATACTGCGTGCAGCACGTGGAGCGCGAGCTCCACATCAGCGGGCTCGGCCCACTCACGCACCCGGGCGGCGAGGTCGGTCACCGCGCGATCAGCTGCGTCGATGTCTCGGCCAACGACCGATCCCGCGATCTGCTCGCGGACACCGTTGAGCCAGGCTTCGGTTGCGCGGTCGGCGGGAAGGATAGTCGTGTGCTGCTCGACGACGCCGTTCCCGAGGATCAGCACGCACAGCACCCGGTTCTCACCGAGTGCGACGAGGTCGATGTGCCGCACTGCGACTGACCGCAACGACGGATACTGCACAACGGCAACCTGATTCGTGAGCTGCGACAGCAGTCGCACTGTCCGCGCCATCACGTCGTCGAGGTCGCTCGATTCCCCGAGGAAACGCTCGATCGCGGATCGTTGGGCTGCGGTCATGGGGCGCAGCTTCGCGAGCGTATCGACGTACAGGCGGTAGCCCTTGTCCGTCGGCACCCGGCCAGACGAGGTGTGGGTCTGGGCGATCAGCTCGTCATCTTCAAGCAGCGCCATGTCGTTGCGGATCGTCGCGGCTGACACGCCAAATGAGTGACGCTCAACGATCGATTTCGAGCCAACAGGCTCGTTCAACGCCACGTAGTCACCGACGATTGCGTGCAGCACAGCGAGGCTACGCTCCGGAACCATCACGCGCCCCCTTTCTGGCACTCAAACAACCTGAGTGCCAGTCTACTACTCGAGCAGTTTT
The DNA here is from genome assembly GCA_017990305.1 of Leucobacter sp. Taxonomy (GTDB): domain Bacteria; phylum Actinomycetota; class Actinomycetes; order Actinomycetales; family Microbacteriaceae; genus Leucobacter. The sequence goes on along the minus strand of JAGNOB010000331.1, from coordinate 1,744 downwards.
CCGACGACCGTGTCCGCCAAGAGCCGACCGCGTAGGGTCGGAACAATTCGCGGCTGTGATCCCTGCACCCCAAGCGCTGCACGGCCCTCAATGAGTCCGTCTGCGATAAGTCCGGCCACAGCTTGCCTGCCGTGTTCGCTGAGAGCTTCGATGGGGAAGCCATCACGGATACGGGTTTCGAGCAGGACACGCTCGCTGTGTCGTGCCTCTTCCGAGAGCAGCTCACGAGCGTGGGCAGGTGAGAGACCCTGCGCCATCCGTTCTGCGTATGCTCGCGGATGCTTCACGTTCCACCAGCGGAGCCCGCCCATGTGGCTGTGAGCACCCGGTCCAGCCCCCCACCAGTCCTCCCCCGTCCAGTAGGAGAGGTTGTGGCGCGATCGAGTCTCCGGGGTGCGCGACCAGTTGCTGATCTCGTACCAGTCGTATCCCGCTGCCGCGAGCCGAGCATCGAGCATCTCGTACATCTCAGCGTGCAAATCGTCGTCGGGCTCGGCGACCTGGCCGCGGCGAATCTGTCCGGCGAGCTTCGTACCTGCCTCGATAATCAGCGCGTAGGCCGACAGGTGGTCCGGTGCGTTCGCGAGGGCTGCGTCGAGCGAACGCTGCCAATCGTCAAGCGATTCCCCCGGGGTACCGTAGATCAGGTCGAGGCTCACTTGCAGGCCAACGGCACGGGCTGCCTCCACCACCACGGGCACCCGCTCGGGCGTGTGCGTCCGGTCGAGCGTTGCAAGCACGTGCGGTACAGCAGACTGCATGCCGAAGCTCACTCGGGTAAACCCGGCTTCCGCGAGGGTCGCGAGATACGCTTCGTCAACAGAATCTGGGTTGGCCTCGGTAGTGACCTCGGCCCCGGGCGCAATGCCCCACTCGTCGCGAATTCTCGCGAGTACAAGCGCGAGGTCGCTTGCGGGCAGCAGCGTCGGGGTGCCGCCGCCGAAGAAGACCGTCGAGACCTCGCGATCTGGCAGGCCGGCAGCGCGCATAACGCCCGCACCGAAGCTCAGCTCGCGAGCTGCCTCGGCTGCGTATCCTGCTTGGCTCGCGCCGCCGCCAAGCTCGCTCGCCGTGTAGGTATTGAAGTCACAGTAGCCGCACCGCACCCGGCAGTAAGGCACGTGCACGTAGACGCCAAACGCGCGGTCTGCAGCACCCTCAACAACGCTTTCCGGGAGCGCACCATTTGCCGGGGCGGGCTCGCCATCTGGGAGCACGCTCGGCATCGTCAGTCTTCCTGCGGGGCAGTGTCAGCGGGGCCTGACTCGGCTTGCCCTGGTTCGGCTTGCCCTGGCTCAGCCGAGCCGGGGCTAGCTGGCGCAACACCGTTGCGGAGTGCAGCTCCTGGGGCGAGCGCCGCGATGCAGGCTTGCGCTTGCTCGACAACGTCGCGCAGTTCCGCCCGCTGTTTGATCCCAGCCATGAGACCGGACTTTGTGAGGAACGTGAAGCCACGGACAACCGCCCACACCGTGCCGTCGGTGCGCTGTTCCACAGTGATGAGCTGCTCGCCAAAACCGGGAACCTCTTCGCGGTCTCCCCAGGCGAAGCCAAGCCGCTGGGGCTCATCCACCGTGGAGATCACCATGATCGGGCGCGCGTTCTTGCCTGCGGGTGCGAGCGTGGCGGTCGTGCCCGGCTGAATGTAGGCGACGCCCTCCGGGCTAAAGAGCTCCTCGGGTTCGTCGCCAAGCTCGGGCGTTCCGCCCGCGTTGAACTGGACTCCGAGATACTCGCCGGGTTC
>JAGNOB010000330.1 GCA_017990305.1 Leucobacter sp. | reverse complement strand
ATCTACTCAACGCAGATGCCGACATCGCTGCCAACGACTTCGACGGGAAATTTACGAAGAGCTTTACCGAGGAAGCTCCAGCGGAAACCGTTGCCGAGCAGATGAACGTGGGCGTGCGGCCCGACAAGCCCTTCCTCGTCACGGGATACCAAGACCTGAGCGACGTGCTAGGTGCTGCCCGGATCACCGGCGCCTCCGGTCAGACACTGTCGCTTGAAATGCGCGTCGAAGAGGACGGGACCATCGCGGAGATGCTCGTTCGCCCCGCCCCGAAGCAGTAGCCGCCCGCCCCGTGAGGCACGTCGAAGCGGTCGACCATGGCCCAGCCAACGCGTACTCGTGCTCCTCGGAGGGGGCCTGGCTGGCTGAACGGGCAGCTATTCGAGCTGCGCCGCGATCGCGCGAAGCACCTCATCGGGTGCAGCATCCGCACTGAAGCTTGCAACGACCACGCGGGACTCGGCCCGCTCGCCGCCAAACCACGGCCCAAACCGGCCGATGAGTTCGGTGAGTTCCCGTTCAAGTTCTCCGAACGCATGTGAGTCGTCAAACTTCATCCAGCGACGCAGCGCGGCATTGTGTACCGCGACGACGGCGGCCGCGAGCCCGATCGGGCCCCAATCTGGGGTGCCGGGCGCGGCGACCCGAGCGAGGTAGCGCTGGAACATGCGCTCGTAACGGTGCGTGATGACGAGTTCCCGCTCACGCAGCAGCGGGGTGCTGCGGAGCAGTTGCGACCGCATGCGTGCGGTCACCGGGTCGCGCGTGAGGACACGTGAGACTTCAAGGGTGCCACGGGCGAGCGTCTCCGCCGCGCTGAGTGTGGACTCATCGAGTTGCTCCTGCAGCTGACTCAGCGCGTAGTCATGGTCGGCAAACACCACGTCCTCCTTGCTGCCGAAACGTCGGAAGAACGTGCTGCGGCTCATGCCGATGGCGTCGGCGAGGCTACTCGTGGTTGTTTGTTCGTAGCCGTGTTCCATCAGGTAGTGCACGGCGGTCGCCTGCGGTGAGGCGGGATTCTGGTCCTCGTGCGTTGCTATGCGGGCGCTCATGGGGCAAAGCTAGCACAGTGGTGAGACTCGGTTCCGCATATGTTTTGTAGTCATACCGGTGTTTCTGGGGAGTTGTGCGCCGGGTGGCGCCTTGCTTTGGGACTGAGTCTCAGGCATACTTCTGGGGACGCGCGCCGTGTACCTGCGCCGCGCACCCCTGGACGACAAACGATGGAGTGTCGAGTATGGCTATCGAGAATTTTGCCCCCCAGACTGTCCCTGATGCTGGAACGTATGTGCCCCCTGTAGGCGACTACGCATTCCTCCTTGGCGAGGCGTTCGGCACGGATGTCGTCGCACGTGCCACGGGCGGCGCACTGAGCGCCGATGATGCTGGTGACGCGCTTGAGGCAGCAGGCGAGTTCGCGGCGGAGGTCTTCGCGCCCCTCGACCGGGTTGGTGACACGCAGGGCTCACAGCTCGTCGACGGCAAGGTTCGGACCCCCGAGGGTTTCAAGGAGGCTTACAAGTCATTCGCTGAATCGGGCTGGGTGTCGGCATCGGTCTCGGAGGAAGCGGGCGGAGACGGACTCCCCGGCTCGGTCACCGCTGCACTCTCAGAGTTTTGGAATGCCTCGAACGCTGCCTTCGCGCTCGCGCCCGCACTGAGCCACGGTGCGATCCGCGCGCTCCAGCAGAACGGTTCGCAGGAGCTCCGCGACGCCTACCTCCCGAAGCTCGTCAGTGGCGAGTGGACCGGCACGATGAACCTCACCGAGCCGCAGGCCGGCAGTGACCTCGGGGCCGTGCGCACGATGGCGCGCGATAACGGCGACGGCTCGTGGGCGATCAGCGGCCAGAAGATCTTCATCACCTGGGGCGACCACGACGTCGCTGACAACATCGTGCACCTCGTCCTCGCACGCACCGAGGGAGCGCCGGAGGGGCACCGCGGCATCTCCCTCTTCCTCGCGCCCAAGTTCAAGCTCGACGCGAACGGCAACCCGGGGGAGCGCAACCCGGTCGTGACCGTCGGCCTCGAGCACAAGCTCGGGATCCACGCGAGCCCCACCTGTGTGCTGCAGTTCGAGGACGCCACCGGCTACCTCGTTGGTGAGCTCCACCAGGGCCTCGCCGGCATGTTCGTGATGATGAACGAGGCTCGCGTCGGCATCGGGGTACAGGGCCTCGGCATCGCCGATCGCGCCTACCAGCGCGCCTACTCGTACGCGCACACCCGGCTGCAGGGTGCGGTGCTTGGCCTGCCCGAGGGCACACCGATTGCCGGCCACCCCGACGTGCGGCGCCTGCTGCTGTCGATGTCGAGCCGGATCTCGGCCATGCGAGCGTTTTCTGTGCTCGTGGGTGACGTGCATGACCGCGCTGAGGAGGACGGCAACGGCGCACTCGCCGAGTTCTTCGTGCCGATCCTGAAGTCTTGGCTCACCGAGCAGGCCGTCGCCGTGTCGTCCGACGCCGTGCAGGTTCACGGTGGCATGGGCTTCATCGAGGAGACTGGCGCTGCTCAGCACTTCCGTGATGCGCGCATCCTCCCCATCTACGAGGGCACCACTGCGATCCAGTCGAACGACCTCGTTGGCCGCAAGGTGCTCCGTGACAGCGGGCAGACGGTCGACAGGGTGTTCGCGCTGATTCGCGAGCAGCTCGCCGCCCTTGGAGGGTCGAACTCTCCCGTAGCGGGGCGGATCATCGAGCGCACCGAGCGCGCTATCGCCTCGGCCGAGCGCGCAACCCAGGCGATCCTCGGATTCGGATCGAGCCCCCGCGACGCCTTCGCTGTCTCCGTTCCCTACCAGGAGATGCTCGCGATGCTCATCGGCGGTTGGATGCACGCGACGATCGCGACGGCAGTGCTTGCGCACGCTGAGTCGTCGGACGACGACAAGCGCCGCCTGAGCGAGGCCGACTTCTACAGCGCACACCACCTCGCGCAGGTGCACGCGCTCGCGGAGACCGTCGCAGCGGGCGAGATCGACGCGTAGTCAACCGGTTCGACGACACAAGCGCCTCCCCGGCTTTGCAGCGGGGAGGCGCTTGTGCGTGCATGGCGATCCGCGGCGAACGATTGAGAGTGCGCTCGCTGGCCTAGTCGAGTGCGCTGATCGAACGACGGACAGCCTCTGCGAGCTGTCTCACGGCTGCGCTCGGTCCCGCAGATCCGGCGGGTGCCGCGAGAATGAGCTCGCGCGTGAACCGTTCGTCGGCAATCGGCCTGAGTACGACACCGTCTGGCACGCTACTGCGCATGAGGGTCGGGACAAGAGCCACACCCATATTCGCCGCGATGAGGCCGAGGACCACTGCGTAGTCGTCGGTGCGCACGGCCACGTTGAGTTTCACGCGGGTCTCGCGGAAGAGTTCACGCACCAGATCATCGAGCGTGTCGCCGGGCG
>JAGNOB010000329.1 GCA_017990305.1 Leucobacter sp. | reverse complement strand
GTGTACGGCCTTGTCGCGGAGGATGAGGCGGATCATGTCCGCAGTGTTCGTGAGTGTCGCGTGTACGGAGAAGTGCAGCGGCAGGTAGAAGCCCGCGTACAGCAGCAGGGACGACAGCAGGGTGGACGCGACCTTCCGTTTGAGGGGGTCGTCGCCGAAGTAGTGGACCAGAACCTTCTTCGCGCGTTCCTGCAGCAGTTCGTTGCCGACGGCCCAACGGTAGGCGTCGTCGATCTCTGGGGTGCTCGTGAGCGTAGAGAACACGGAGGAGTACGAGCGGGCGTGCACTGCCTGCATGAACGCGATGTTCGTGTACACGGCCTCCTCGTGCTCGGTATGTGCGTCTTGGATCTGGCTGATCTCACCAACGCTCGCCTGCACGGTGTCGAGCATGGTGAGGCCAGTGAACACACGCATGGTGAGCGTGCGCTCCTCCTGCGTGAGCTTTGCCCAAGAGGGGATATCGTTTGACAGCGGCACCTTTTCGGGGAGCCAGAAGTGCGCGGTGAGCCGGTTCCACACCTCAAGATCCTTGTCGTCGCTGATGCGGTTCCAGTTGATCGGACGCAGGGGCGCTGTGGGATTGAGGCGGAATGCTGGCGGGGTGACTGAGGTGTCGAAGAGGGGCATGCTGCTGCTTTCTGCTGTCAGGTGTGGTGGGGTCAGAGTGCGCAAGATACGCAGCCCTCGATCTCGGTTCCCTCGAGAGCGGGTTGGCGGAGCCGGATGTAATACAGCGACTTGATGCCGGCACGCCACGCGTAGATCTGCGCCCGGTTGATGTCGCGGGTGGTCGCGGCGTCGTGGAAGAACAGGGTGAGCGATAGCCCCTGGTCGACGTGCTGCGTCGCGGCTGCGTACGTGTCGATGATCTTCTCGTAGCCGATCTCGTAGGCATCTGCGAAGAACTCGATGTTGTCGTCGGTCATGTGCGGCGCGGGGTAGTAGACGCGCCCGAGCTTGCCCTCCTTGCGGATCTCAATTTTTGAGGCGATCGGGTGAATCGACGCCGTCGAATTGTTGATGTATGAGATCGACCCGGTCGGCGGGACTGCCTGCAGGTAGGCGTTGTAGATGCCGTACTCGCGAATGTCGTCCCGCAGCTCAGCCCAATCCCGCTGAGTTGGGATGCGAATCTCCGCACGCGCGAACAGTTCGCGAACCCGCGCGGTGGCGGGCTGCCAGTCCCGCTCGATATAGCGTTCGAAGTATGAGCCGTCGGCGTACGCAGAGGTTTCAAATCCAGCGAAACGCGCCTTGCGCTCGCGTGCGATCCGGTTCGAAGCACGCAGCGCGTGGTAGCTCACGACAAGGAAATACATGTCGGTGAAGTCGATGCCCTCTGTGCTGCCATAGTGGATCCGCTCGGAGCCGAGATAGCCGTGCAGGTTCATCTGCCCGAGCCCGATGGCGTGCGACGCGTCGTTGCCCGCCGCCACCGAGGGCACGGCGGCGACGTCGGTCTGGTCGGCGACGCTGGTGAGTGCGCGCACCGCCGTATCGATGGTGCGGCCGAGATCGGGTGATGCCATTGCGTGCGCAATGTTGAGCGAGCCCAGGTTGCAGGAGATGTCGCGGCCGACGGTCTCATATCCGATCGCCGGGTCAAACTGCGATGGGGAGTTCACCTGCAGGATCTCGCTGCACAGGTTTGACATGTTGATGTGCCCGCTCACCGGGTTCGCACGGTTCACGGTGTCCTCAAACATCACGTACGGGTAGCCCGACTCGAACTGCAATTCTGCGAGCGTCTTGAAGAACCCGCGTGCGCTGATTGCGGTCTTGCGCACACGCGGGTTGGCAACGAGTTCGTCGTAGCGGTCGTTGACCGCAATGTCAGCGAGCGGGACACCGTATTCCCGCTCGACGTCGTACGGGCTGAAGAGCTGCATGTCGAGGTCGTCCTTGGCGAGCTGGAAGGTGATGTCGGGGATCACGACGCCCAGGGAGAGCGTCTTGATGCGGATCTTTTCGTCAGCGTTCTCACGTTTCGTGTCGAGGAACCTGAGGATGTCGGGGTGGTGCGCGTGCAGGTACACGGCGCCGGCGCCTTGCCTGGCACCGAGCTGGTTTGCGTACGAGAACGAGTCCTCGAGGATTTTCATCACCGGAACGACTCCGGATGCCTGATTCTCAATGCGCTTGATGGGGGCGCCAGCCTCGCGGAGGTTGGTGAGGAGCAGCGCGACGCCGCCGCCGCGCTTCGACAGCTGCAGCGCGGAGTTCACGCCACGGCCGATCGACTCGAGATTATCCTCCAGCCGAAGGAGGAAGCATGACACCAATTCGCCGCGCTGTGCTTTGCCGGCGTTGAGAAAGGTGGGCGTGGCTGGCTGGAAGCGGCCGCTGATCATTTCCTCAAGGAGCCGCTGTGCGAGCCGCTCATCGCCGCGGCCGAGGAACAGCGCTGTCGCGGCGACACGCTCCTCGAAGCCCTCGAGATAGGTGCCGCCATCGAAGGTCTTCAGGGCGTGGGCCGAAAAGAATTTGAAGGCGCCGAGGAACGTTTCAAAACGGTGGCCGGCGCGGTGAGCGCGGTCGTGCAGATCGACGATGAAGTCTGGAGTGTAGGCGGCGAGGAATTCGGCCTCGTAGTAGTCGTTGGCGACAAGCCAGTTCAGCCGTTCGGTGACACCTTCGAATCGCAAGGAGTTGGGTTCGACGTGCTGTCGGAGGTACTCGTGCACGGCCTCTCGATCCTTCTCGAACTGGATCGTGCCGTCGGGAGCGTACAGGTTGAGCCCCGCATTGAGGGCGTGGTACTCCCTGCGGCTGCCGATTCCAGCGGGCTCGGTAGGTCGGGCGTCGGTGAGTGTCATGCTGTCTTCTTTCTCTCTGAAGCGTCGTCCCAGAACCGGGCGAGGCCGTTGCGAACCTGATCCACGTCGCGGGCGGTGCCGAGTAGCTCGAAGCGGTAGAGCTCTGGCACCGCACACTTCGCAGCGATGATGGGGCCGGCGATGCAGTAGTGCTCGCCGAAGTTCGTATTCCCGGCGGTGATCACCCCGCGGATGAGTGCGCGGTTGCTGGGGTCGTTGAGGAACGTTTTGACCTGTTTGGGGATCGCGCCCGACCGTTCGCCGCCGCCGTAGGTTGGTAGCACGAGCGCGTAGGGACGTGCCACTTGGATGGTGCCCTCGAGTCTCGGCCTCAGGGGGATGCGGACTGCTGGGCGGTCAAGCCGTTCAACGAAGCGCCTGGTGTTTTCAGACACGCTCGAAAAGTACACAAGGTCGGGCGAGTCGTCGGCGGTGAGCACGGTTGTGCTGAACGGCGAAGCCTGTGGGTGTGTTGGCATTGGGGAAACCGTCTCCCTGTTGACGCGTGGTCAACTCGACGCTGACCACTAGATGTAGTGCCGGGCTCGGATCTGCGGCCCAGATCTAGTATTGGCCTCCGGGTGGTCAAGTAATGTAC
>JAGNOB010000328.1 GCA_017990305.1 Leucobacter sp. | reverse complement strand
CTCAACGAGTCGTTTGTGATCCTCGATGAGGCACAGAACACTACCCCCGAGCAGATGAAGATGTTGCTCACTCGCCTCGGGTACGGGTCAAAGATGGTCGTCACCGGCGACATGACGCAGGTCGACCTGCCTGTAAAACACAGTGGCCTTCGCGTCGTGAGCGGTATCCTGCGTGGAGTCGACGACATTCACTTTTCCGAGCTGACCGCTGACGACATCGTGCGGCACAGCCTCGTCGGTCGTATTGTCGATGCCTATGCTGCATTCGACGAACGATCCACCACAGATCAGCACAACACCGAGGGGAAGCGCGACCGATGAGCGTCGAGATCAACAACGAATCAGGGGTCGCCGTCGGCGAAGACAGGTTGCAGCGACTCGTGGGATTCGTGCTCGAATCCATGTACGTGCACCCTGACACCGAACTCAGTCTGATGTTTGTCGACGAGGCCGCAATCGAGCAGTTGCACGTGCAGTGGATGGACGAGCCCGGCCCGACCGATGTGCTCAGCTTCCCGATGGACGAGTTGCGCCCCGGGCGCCCGGATGCCGCCTCGCCCGCAGGCCTTCTCGGTGACATCGTTGTCTGCCCGCAGATCGCGATGATCCAGGCCGATGCCGCTGGTCACTCGCTCGAACAGGAACTCACCGTGCTCGTGACGCACGGCATGCTCCACCTGCTCGGATTCGACCATGGAACTCCCGATGAGGAAGCCGAGATGTTCGGCCTGCAGCGGGACCTTGTGCTGTCGTTCAGTACCCGAGAACGTTGAGCTCAATGAGCGACGAAGACCTTCCTCCGTGGTTCTCCCGCGCAAGCGCCGGAGTTCGGCGGATAGCTGAGCGGGTCGCGCTGGGCCGAGGCCGGGTGCGCGACGAGCAGCAGCTGCTTTCGATGGTGGATCAGGCGACCGAGCTTGATCTACTTGAGGAGGGTGACCGCGACTACATCCACTCGATTGTTGAGTTCGGTGACACGCTTGTTCGCGAGGTCATGGTGCCCCGCACTGACATGGTGACCGTCGACTCCGACGTTTCAGTGAGGGACACCCTCGAGCTTCTGCTCAACGCGCGGCACTCGCGTGTTCCCGTCATCGGTGACGACGTCGACGAGGTGCTAGGCGTCGTCTACCTCCGTGACGCCAGCAGCTTTGTGTTGCGGCGACCGGAAGAGTCTGAAGAGTCACCTGCGACGCGCATCATGAAGCCCGCAATGTTCGTGCCCGAGGTGCAGCGCGCGGACAAGCTGCTGCGCCGGATGCAGCAGGAGTCGAACCACCTCGCGCTCGTCGTCGACGAGTACGGCGGCATCTCTGGCCTAGTCACGCTCGAGGACCTCATTGAAGAAGTCATTGGCGACATCGCCGACGAACACGACCGCGAGACGCCTGAGGTCGTTGAGGAAGCCCCCGGGCTCTTCCTCGTGAGCGCGATGCTCCCGATCGACGATCTCGGCGAGCTGTTCGAGATCGAGCTCGATGACGAGGAGGTCGACACGGTCGGCGGACTCTTCGCGAAGTGGCTCGGCAGGCTCCCCGAAGTGGGGGACCGGGTAACGGGAGAAGGCATCGAACTCGAGGCGATTGATACTGAGCGCCGGCGCAAACGACTTATCACGGCGCGCGCCCGCGCGGTGCAGGAAACCGCGGACACCGCGAACGCAACAACGATTGAGGACACAGCATGACCACTTCTGCAGCAGACACCCCTGAGGTGCCCCAGGTTTCATACGGAACGGCACTTCCCGAGGGCACTGACTTCCGGGCAGGCTTCGTGTCCTTCGTCGGGCGGCCCAACGTCGGCAAGTCAACGCTTACGAACGCCATCGTCGGTGAGAAGATCGCAATCACGAGCCCGAAGCCGCAGACGACGCGACGGGCGATCCGTGGCATCGCGCACCGCCCCAATGGTCAGCTCATCATTGTGGACACTCCCGGCATCCACCGGCCGCGCACGCTGCTCGGGGAGCGCCTGAACGCACTCGTCGAGGCGACACTCGGAGACGTCGACGTGATCGGCTTCTGCGTGCCCGCAAATGAGAAGCTCGGCCCTGGAGATCGCTTCATCAACGACAGGCTCAACGACTTCCCACGTGCCAAGAAGGTAGCCATTCTTACGAAGGTTGACGAGGCCTCGAAGGACGAGATCTATGATCAACTCGTGCGCCTCGGGGAGCTGCGCGAGTGGGACTCCGTGGTGCCAGTGTCGTCGGTCACGAACGAACAGCTCGACATTCTGAGCGACGAGTTGTTGAAGCTCATGCCTGTCTCGCCGCCGCTCTACGAAGACGAGGCGTCGACCGATGAGACCGAGGACGAACGAATCGCTGAACTGATCCGCGAGGCCGCGCTGCGCGAAGCACGCGAGGAGCTTCCGCACTCGCTCGCGGCCACGGTCGACGACCGAGAAGAACGCGAACCTGAGCGCGAAGGAGAGCTCGGGCTGCTTGAGCTCTACGCCTCACTCTATGTTGAGCGCGACAGCCAGAAGGGCATCGTCATCGGAAAGGGCGGCTCGCGGCTCCGCCAGATCGGCGAAGACGCAAGGCGCGAGATCGAGGAGCTCCTCGGACGCCGCGTCTACCTCTCGCTGCGCGTGAAGGTGCTCAAGGAGTGGCAGCGCGATCCGAAGGCACTCGGGCGCCTCGGTTTCTAACCGCGAAGGGCCCGCGGCAGCTCCAAGCACGGACCTCGGCAAGACTGCTCCGCTTCCGTGTTGAAGCGGGGTAGCTGCGGCGTGAGAGCAGCGGGGTCTTCCGCGCTCAGTACCCAGCTGGCGCCGGGCGGCTGCTCGCGGCGACTTCCTCAGGCTCGGTGGAGCGTAGCGAGGCCCTTCTCGCTACTGCCAGCACACCCTCAAGGTCAAGGATCCCCGGCCTGAATTGCTCATAGGCCATGACCTCAGCGAAGTCAGGGATGATTTGCAGTAAAAGGCTCATGACCTCGCTGAGGTCATGGCAGGTGAGCGTCCGTACTGGCTGAGGTCATGGCAGGTGAGCGTCCGTACTGGCTGAGGTCTGCACCTGCAACTGTGCAGAGCCGGGTTGCTTCGCTGGCGATCCAACGCACGGGCGGCCTGCAGGGGAGTCACCCCCGGCAGGCCGCCCACTGTGCTGTGTGCCCTACGCGCGGCGCCGCTTCCGAGCCACGAGTGCGAGAGAACCCGCACCGAGCAGAGTGGCGAGCGCAGCGAGGGTAACAGCAAGCGCGGGCTGATCGCTCGCGCCTGTGGCCGCGAGCTTCGCGGACCCCTGCTGCGGCGTGCTGCCCGTGCCGGTGTCAGTCTTGCCGCCGTTGCCGTTGCCGTTGTCTGGGCCATCGGTGTCTGGCCCGTCAGTCCCGTCGTCCGTGACCGGGGGCGTGAACACCGTTCCAGCCTGAAGCGCGCCCGACTTTGCGCCGTCGGTGAACCACCAGACGGGGCGCTGAG
>JAGNOB010000327.1 GCA_017990305.1 Leucobacter sp. | reverse complement strand
CTTGTTGCTCCGGCCGCTCGACGCGCAGTTCAGCTGGGGCCGCCCGCGCTCACCCCTAGGCGTCAACCGGCTCTCGCTGCCAGACGCAGAAGCGGCTTTCGCTGCCACCGGCTACGAGCGCGGAACGATCACCCCGCTCGGAGCGACTACAGCCTGGCCAGTTGTCCTTGACAGTAGCTTGGCAGGCAAGACCATCCTCATCGGCGCAGGCGCACACGGAGTTGGCGCGCGCCTAGCAGCAGACGACCTTGCGCTGGCCTACGCGGCCGAGATCGTTCCGCTCACAGACACCACGAAGTAGACGGAGGCACCCATGTCGAACACCCAGACACCACAGACGATCGCCATCATCGGCGGCCACGGTCAGATCGCGTTGCGCACGACCGTTCTGCTGCATCGGGCCGGCCATCGTGTGCTCAGCGTGATCCGCAACCCCGACCACACCTCCGACGTTGAGGAAGCCGGCGGTACCGCGGTTGTCATCGATCTTGAGCAGTCGACGGGAGCGGAACTCGCCGCAGCGATCGGTGGGGCGGACACGCTGCTGTTCGCCGCTGGAGCAGGGCCGAATTCGGGAGTCGCTCGCAAAGAGACCGTCGACCACCAGGGGGCGCTCACGACGATGGCGGCTGCCGCCGTGCTCAACGCGCGGGTCGTGCAGATCTCGTACATCGGCGTCTCGCAGACTCCGCCCGAGAGCGTTGGCGAGGAATTTCTCGCCTACCAGCGCGCCAAGTATGCGGCGGATCTTGCGCTGGAAGCAAGCGCTCTCGACTGGACGATCGTGCGACCCGGCACTCTCACGGACGAGCCGGGGACAGGCCTGGTTGCGGTCGGCGAGTTCGAGATCGGCCCGGTGAGCCGCGACAACGTGGCAGCAGTGCTGGCCGACGTGCTCGTGCGGCCCGGCATGAGCGGGGTCTCATTTGACCTGCTCGACGGCGACACCCCTGTGGAAGGGGCACTCAGCACGCTCACGGCGTAGGGCCAGAGGCGTCCCTGCAAGCACTCGCCCCTCGCATCGTGTAATATTAGAGGCTGTACTTCGGCGAGGGGTGCGCAAGCACCCGTTATCGACGCGGAACGACCTGCCTTTTGGGGCATCGCTGCGTCGCACGTTTAGAGTGCGAGACACCACGCCGGTGGAGAAATCCACCCGACACGGGGCGAGAGCCCGCAAGGAGAATTATTATGAGCGTTGAAAACAAGCTCGAGGCAACTGTTCGCGAGAACTTCGGCAAGGGCGCTGCACGCAAGCTTCGCGCTGTCGGCAAGACCCCCGCAGTTGTCTACGGCCACGGCACCGACCCCAAGCACATCACGGTTGAGACCCACCCGCTCAGCCTGATCGTCCGCTACGCGAACCCGCTCGTTGAGATCACCCTCGACGGCAAGCAGGAGCTCGTGCTCGTCAAGGACGTGCAGAAGGATCCGGTACGCCAGATCATCGAGCACGTCGACATGCTCATCGTGAAGAAGGGCGAAAAGGTCGAGGTCGAGGTCCCGATCCACGTGACCGGCGAGTCCTTCTCGGGCACCACTGCGATCCAGGAGCTGAACACGCTCCGTCTGCTCGTTCCCGCAACCGCGATTCCCGAGTCGGTTGAGGTCAGCGTTGAGGGCGCCGTTGAGGGCACCCAGTTCGTCGCCAGCGACCTCGTGCTCCCCAAGGGTGCAGAGCTCATCGATGACGACAACAACATGGTCGTTCAGGTCGTCGTGCCGCGCGGCAGCGCAGCTGACGAAGAGGGCGAAGCTGCAGCGGAAGCAGCAGCCGAGTAACTCGAACGACGTGAAAACCCGGTGGGCGGTGCAGTATCGCCCACCGGGTTTTTATATGCTGCAACCGTGCGCGTTTCGCCGTGAGCAATTTCGGTGTTGATGCTCCCCAATCGCGCATAGGCTTAAGGGGTGTTTGGCTGGCTGACGAAAAAGGACAAAGAGACCGTGGCGAGTGACAGCTGGTTAGTCGTGGGTCTCGGTAACCCCGGCCCGAAGTACGAGGCGACTCGACATAACGTCGGCCAGATGGCGCTCGACGTGCTTGCGGCGCGCCTTGGCGCGAAGTTCTCCCCGCACAAGACGAACTCGCGCGTCGCGGAGGGCAGGCTCGTGCCTGGCGGTCCGAAGCTCATCCTCGCAAAGTCGAACGGCTTCATGAACACCTCGGGCGGTCCGGTCTCGGCGCTCGCAAAGTACTTCGGAGTCGATTCCGAGCGGGTGATCGTGCTCCATGACGAGCTCGATCTTCCCTTCGACTCCCTCAAGCTCAAGCAGGGCGGTGGCCACGGTGGCCACAACGGCCTGCGTGATATTGCAAAGGCGCTTGGCACCCCTGAATACCTGCGCGTTCGGATCGGCATCGGTCGCCCGCCCGGCCAGCAAGACCCGGCTGACTTCGTGCTCAAGCCCTTTGCGTCGGGGGAGCGCGACACCCTCGCGGTGCTCCTTGAAGATGCGGCTGACGCGAGTGAGATGCTTGTCACGGACGGCCTTACGGCCACCCAGCAGCGCTTCCACGGGGGAGCGCGGTGAGCCTGAAAGGGCTTGACGGCCTCCTGCAGACGGCCCCCTCATTTGCGCGTGCGCTCGACGCAGCCTCGGCGGACTCCGAGTTTTCGGTCGCTGACGGCCTTCGAGCCCCGCTCATCGCAGGGCTCATTCGGCGCCGGCGCGAGGGCGGGGATCGTGGTGCCTACCTGCTGATCGCAGCGACGAGCCGTGAAGCGGACGCGATCCGCCAAGCTGTCTCCTCCCTCCTTCCCGACGCCCTGACGACCGAGTTTCCTGCGTGGGAGACGCTTCCGCACGAGCGACTGAGCCCGAGCGCTGAGACCGTCGGACGGCGTGCCGAGGCTCTGCGAATGCTCCGCGAGTACGGTGAGAACCCCGATCGCTCCGAGTCGGGTCCGCTCGTGATTGTTGCCTCCGTGCGCGCAGCGCTCCAGCCCGTCTCACCGCACGCGGCGCACGCTGAACCCGTCGTGCTGCGCGCTGGAGCCGAACCGCTGATGGGTGACGGAGGTCACGGCCTCGAAGCGCTGTCTCGCAGGCTCGTGGACTTCGCGTATACGCGTGTTGACATGGTGACGAGGCGTGGCGAGTTCGCAGTGCGCGGCGGCATTCTCGACGTTTTTCCGCCCGCGGCCGAGCAGGCGATGCGCGTCGACTTCTTCGGCGATGAGGTGGATCAGATCCGCCGTTTCTCTGTCTCCGACCAACGCAGCGCAGGAGACCCTGTCGAGACGCTCGAACTGTGGCCTGCAAGAGAACTGCTCCTCACTGAGGAGGTGCGCGAACGCGCGGCCGAGCTACTGCCGCAGTTCCCCGCTCTGTCAACGATGCTCGAGAAGATGACCGAGGGCATCGCGGTTGAAGGTATGGAGAGCCTGCTCCCGCAGCTCGTTCCAGGCCTCGCGCCGCTCACCGCACTGCTG
>JAGNOB010000326.1 GCA_017990305.1 Leucobacter sp. | reverse complement strand
GGCCTATCCCGATGCTCGGATCCTGCGCGAGGGGCGAGATCGGCACGGCGCCCTCGAGCCCGAGGCGCTGTGCGATGACGTCTGAGACTCCCCCGGCCGGCTGGTCGGCGTTGGTGTGGGCAGCGATCAGCGCGCACTCTGCGCGAATCAGGGACGCGAGCAGCGCACCCTTGCCCGTGTCTTCAGCGACCGTGTGGATCCCTCGCAGGAGCAGCGGATGGTGGGTGATAAGCGCGTCGGCGCCCCACTGCACCGCTTCGGCAACTGTCGCTTCAACGGCGTCCACTGCGAGGAGGACGCGACGCAGCGGGGCGTCGTTCCTGCCGGTGACGAGTCCGACTCGGTCCCAGGATTCAGCGGTGTCCGCGGGCCACATGGCCTCTGTTGCGCGGCGAAGGTCTGCGAGCGTGGTCGTAGTCATGCTTCGAGGCTACCGCGAGGAGTTCGGGAGCTGCCGGATATTCAAATGGCCGGCAGCTCCGGGCTGGAACCAGTTACCGCCTGAGGAGCCTTCGGGCGATCGTGTTGCCGAACAGTTGCACGAGCTGCACGATCACTACGATGATGAGCACCGCCGACCAGGTCACCCACGGGTTGAATTGGCGCCAGCCGTACTGCAGGGCAAAGTTGCCCAACCCGCCAGCGCCGATGACGCCCGCCATCGCAGACATGTCGACAACTGCGATGAAGGCGAACGTGTAGCCGAGCACGAGCGGCCCGAGGCCCTCGGGAATGAGCACGGTACCGATGATCCGGATCGGGCTCGCGCCCATCGCGCGAGCTGCCTCAATCTGGCCCGGAGGCACTGTGAGCAGGTTTTGTTCGACGAGTCTGGCTATTCCGAATGACGCGGCGAACACGAGCGTGAAGATGATCGCTGGCGCACCGACTCCCTTTCCGGTGACGAGTCTGGCGAGCGGCTGGAGTGCGCCGATGAGGATCACAAAAGGAATCGGGCGGAAGAAATTGACGACGAGGTTGAGCACCCAATACGTTGGCTTGTTCTCAAGGAGCCCGCCCTGCCTCGTTGTCGTGAGGAGTACGCCGACAACCAGGCCGATGATGCCGCCAATTACCATGGCGATTGTCACGTACAGCAGGGTTTCGAAGACCGCGTCGGCGAGCTTCGGGAGGAGTTCAATCAGTCGATTCATTATGCAAGCACCTCTAGCTCAGTCTGCTGGCCGAGAGCCGCGATCGCGTGCTCAACCTGTAGTGCGTCACCGATGAGTTCGAGGGTGAGCTTGCCGAAGGTGCGCCCTCCGACATCGGAGATGCCGCCGTATACGATATTGACCCCAACGCCGCGGTCGGCGAGCGTTTGAAACACGATGGGCTGGTCGACGCTGCCGTCGCGGAAGGTCAGTGACACCAGTTTGCCGCGATGCTTTTCGCGGAGGGCCCGCAGATGCTGCGGGTTCGGTTTCGAAGGCAGCGCGCTTGCAACAAAGCTTTGGGTTGTTGGAGCCTGCGGGTTGGAGAAGACCTCGAAGACGTCTCCTTGCTCGACAGAGCGCCCACCGTCCATGACGGTAACCCGGTGCGCGATCTCACGCACCACGTCCATCTCGTGGGTGATGAGGAGGATCGTGATTCCGAGTTCTCGGTTGACACGGCTCAGAAGCTCGAGCACCTCCCGTGAAGTGTCGGGATCGAGGGCACTCGTTGCTTCGTCTGCGAGGAGCAGGCCGGGGTTCGTCGCGAGTGCGCGAGCGATACCAACACGCTGCTTCTGGCCGCCCGAGAGCTGTTCAATATGGAAATTGGTGTGGTCGGCGAGCCCAACGAAGTTGAGGAGTTCCTGTACCCGTGCTTCGCGCTCAGCCCGTGGAGTACCCGCGACAATGAGCGGGTACTCCACGTTCTTTGCGACCGTCTTCGAGTGGAACAGGTTGAACTGCTGGAAAATCATGCCGATGCGTGAACGCACTGCGCGAAGCTGGGACTCGGAATAGGCGGTGATGTCTTCACCGTCGATGAGCACGCGCCCGCTCGTTGCGCGCTCGAGCCCGTTGACGAGTCTGAGCAGTGTGCTCTTTCCCGCCCCTGAGAATCCAATGACGGCGTGGATTTCTCCTGGCGCGACGTCGAGTGTCACATCGTCTACGGCGATAGCTTCGGTGCCGGTCCGACCGCGCGCTGGGTAGCGCTTGCCGACCGACTGCAGTTCAACGCGGGTCATGACTTACGAGCTTACTTGTTGTGGGTGCCCCTGGTGGCTGCCCTACTTGCTTGCGGCGTAGTCGGTCTCGGCCTGCTTGAGGATGTCAGCAAGCTCTGGCTGGGTCAGCTTCACGTGCACTGCGCCTTCACCAACGTAGTCGTCGAGGGCTGCGATGAAGGTTTCGTTGGTCTGGTAGATCTCAACGAGCTTGAGGTAGGTCTCGTTGTCCTTATCCTCTGCACGCGCGGCAAAAATGTTCGTGTAGGGCTCGACCGCTGGGTCGTCGGCCTTGTCCGAGCCGAGCGAGTCAGCGAAATCGAGGCCGGCAGGCTCAACGTAGTCGTTGTTCACGACGCCCGCGTCAACATCCGGCAGTGACGCAGGGATGATGTCCGCAGCAAGCTCCGTGACCTTGACGCGTGACTTGTCGGCGATGATGTCTTCGAGGCCCGAAGTCGAGCTTCCGCCGTCCTTGAGCTCGATGAGACCGAGCGACTGCAGCACGAGCAGTGCGCGTGCTCGGTTCGATTCGTCGTTCGGCACGGCTACAGTGCCGCCCTCGGGAATGTCCTTGATGTCGTCGTACTTCGCCGAGAAGACGTTGAGCGGGTACACGACGGTCGAGCCAAGCGCGACGAGATCGTCGTTGGCGTCGACGTTGTGGTTGGCAAGGTAGACGATGTGCTGGAACTGGTTGAGGTCGAGATCGCCCTCGCTCAGTGCTGGGTTTGGTACGGGGTATTCTGCGAAGTCAACGATCTCCACCTCGATCCCCTCCTTGGCTGCTTCATCGACGAAGACCTCCCAGTAGGGCTGGCCGCCAGGCACTACACCGATACGCACTGGGCCTTCTGAGGTCGCGCCGTCACCCGCGGGTGCCGACTCAGGTGCGCAGCCGACGAGGGCGGTTGCTGTGATCGCGAGTGCCGCGATGGAAGCGGCGAGGGCGCCGCGCTTCTTGAGAGACATGATGTTCCTTTTCGGTCTTCGAGCGAGATCTGGTCGGAGGCGTGGCAGGAATCTTGCGCAGTGGCAAGAATCACTATGTGCCGCCCGTTACTAGACAATCCTGCGCCTAACCGGCCGAATCCCCCAATCCGAGCGTCACATTGCGTCATGCGCATGGGATACTGAAAGCGAATCATTTAGCGAGTCGGGGGCGGAAAACATCGGCGCCCGATGAAGTCGGAAGGAACCGTCGGTTCACATGAATCAGCCCACCACTGACCACCTTGAGGCCTGGAACACAAAGCAGGCGCTGGCGGAGCGAATGATTCCGCTCATCGGTCAGCTGTACCGCGA
>JAGNOB010000325.1:2045-3476 GCA_017990305.1 Leucobacter sp. | reverse complement strand
GTGCTTCGGGTTGGGCACGAGGGTGACCGTCTCGCCTGCCTTCGGGTGGTTGCGCCCGTCGACGCGCGCGACGATCTGCGCCGCTTCACCGTCGGTCGTGTGGCCGTACAGGTAGCCGTCGGCCCCGAGCTCCTCGACAAGGTCGATCTGCACGGACACCCCTGCCTCGCCGGCTGTTGCGACGACGAGATCCTCGGGGCGGATGCCAACGGTGACCGCATTTGTCGCCGCGCCAACGGCGGCGACGGGCACCGTGAGCGAACCGAACTGCACGCCCTCTGCGCTGAGCGTCGTCGGGAAGAGGTTCATTGCGGGCGACCCGATGAAGCCCGCAACGAAGACGTTCACCGGGGTTTCGTAAAGTTCGCTCGGGGTGCCGACCTGCTGCAGCACACCGTCCTTGAGCACCGCGATGCGGTCTCCCATGGTGAGCGCCTCAGTCTGGTCGTGCGTGACGTAGACGGTGGTGACACCGAGCCGGCGTTGCAGCGACGCGATCTGGGTGCGGGTCTGCACGCGCAGCTTCGCGTCAAGGTTCGACAGTGGCTCATCCATGAGGAACACGCGGGGCTGGCGCACGATCGCACGGCCCATGGCGACGCGCTGGCGCTGGCCACCCGAGAGCGCCTTCGGCTTACGGTCGAGGTAGTCCTCGAGATCGAGGAGCTTTGCGGCCTCGAGCACGCGCGCTGCGCGCTCTTCCTTCGAGACGCCGGCGATCTTCAGGGCGAAGCCCATGTTCTCGGCGACGGTCATGTGCGGGTACAGCGCGTAGTTCTGGAAGACCATCGCGATGTCGCGATCCTTCGGTGCGACGTCGGTGACGTCTGACTCGCCGATGAGGATGCGGCCCTGATCGACCTCTTCGAGGCCCGCGAGCATACGCAGTGTCGTTGACTTGCCGCAGCCCGATGGGCCGACAAGAACGAGAAACTCGCCGTCTTCAATCTCGAGACTGAGCTGATCTACCGAGGGACGATCCGTGCCTGGGTAGACGCGAGTAATGCCTTCAAACGTGACTGATGCCATGATTTTCCTCCACCGGCAGGTACGTGCCGGACGATCCGTAGTGGAATGACGGCAGATTGCTCCGCCGCTGCCCGTCATTGGGCACCGCAAGGCTAGCACAACGGCTTGCTCTCCCAGTGAGGGCGCTAGGCGATGTCTGCAGCGGTGTCCGCAGCGATGACGGCACCCCACACGGCAGATCGCCCGCCCTCCCTTTTGGGAGAGCGGGCGATCGTGTGCTGGGTCGGATCGGAAGATCCGGCCGTCAGCCGTTACTCGGTAAAGTGACCCGCCCGTCGGCGTGCGGCGAGCAGCAGCCCTGCGCCAAGGGCGAGCAGCGCGAGCGTCGACGCCGCGATCCAGCCGATCTCCGCACCCGTGGCCGGGAGCGTGCCTGGCGTACCGCCACCCTTCCCTGGAGCC
>JAGNOB010000325.1:0-1945 GCA_017990305.1 Leucobacter sp. | reverse complement strand
TCGGCGTGCGGCGAGCAGCAGCCCTGCGCCAAGGGCGAGCAGCGCGAGCGTCGACGCCGCGATCCAGCCGATCTCCGCACCCGTGGCCGGGAGCGTGCCTGGCGTACCGCCACCCTTCCCTGGAGCCCCAGGGTTCGGCTTACCGGTGCCCGGCTTCTCAGGGTCGGGCTTTCCCACACCGGGGCCCTCAGGGTCGGGCTTCTCGGTGTCGTCGCCCGCGAGCTGGAGCGGCACGGCAACCTTCGTCAGGCCGTCACTCGTGACGATGTCGAGCTGCTGCGCACCCGTGAGCCCCGCTGGGATCTTGAAGGTCAGCGTCGCACGACCGGCCTCGTCCGAGGCGTCAATTACGGCCGCGTCGACCGGGGAGGTCGCAACGGTCGTACCTGCAAGCGCAGCCGTCACCGATTCCGGCGCAACCTCGCCAGCGGAGAACGCGAGCGAGCTGAGCTCGACGGTCACCTGGTCGCCAACGCGGTACTCGTCGCCGGCAGCCTTCGCCGCCCTCGCCGCCTGGCCTGCGGCCGGGGGTGCGCTGAGCTGCACGCCGACAGCACGCTGTGCGAGATCCGGCGTCGCCTCCTTGTTGATCGCGAACCACTCGACCATCGACTGTAGGTCGGAGCGTCCGGTGTCACGGAGGTCGGTGCCGTCACGGAAGGAGACGAAGTTATCGCCGCCGCCCGCGAGGAACGCGTTCGCCGCAACCGTGTAGGTTGCATCCATGTCGAGCGGCTTGCCGTCGAGCGTGAGCGAGGTGATGTGCTCGCCGCGCGCAGCTGCCGGATCGTACTGGTAGCTCAGCCCCTTCGAGACGCCGAGCTTGAGGAACGGCCGCGCAGCGCCCTCGGGCTGCCACTGCTCCTCGAGCACGCTCTTCACCTGAGCGCCCGTGAGCTGAATCGTGGTGAGCGCGTTCGCGAACGGCTGCACGGTCGCAGCCTCGCGGTAGGTCACGGTGCCGTCGGGATCGCCCTCACCGGAGGATGCGAACGTGAGGTTCGCCCGGATGCCGCCCGGGTTCATGAGTGCGATGTCGGCGTCCGTCGACCAGAGGTGCGCGTCGGCGACAAAGTTGCCGATGGTGGATTCGCCGCCGCGGTTCTCGCTCGTGCCGTCGCTCTGGCGAGCGCGGTTGAAATCGGCCGTGATTGACCCGACGGGGACGCCGCCGAGTACGTCGGCCTCGGCCTGAGCCGCGTCTACGACCTCTTGCACCGCGGGGTCAGCCGGGTACTGAGGTTCGCCATCGATGACGAGGGGCTTGATCTCGTTGGTGATCGAGAGGAGCTCCTTGGTGTCACGGTCGACCTGCAGGTTCATGAGGCCGAGGTTCTCGCCGTACTGGCCAGCCGAGATGACGGGCCTGCCATCGATGACGTGGTTGTATGCGAGGTGGGTGTGCGCCGACACGATCGCGTCGACGTCGTCTCCGACACCGTTGACGATCTTGCCAAGCTGCGACTCGGGCGTGATGCTCGCGGCGTCAGTTGTCGCTGCGCCCTCGTGGACGAGGAGGATCACGACATCGGCCTCGCCGTTGTCGGCGTCACCGTCGCGAAGCGCGGCGGCCGCGTCGTTGACCGACTCGGCGACGCTGCGCACCTCAAGATCCTTGATGCCCTCTGGTGAGACGAGCGTGTCGAGATCCTCGGTAACCGCGCCGACAAAGCCGACCTTCACGCCGTCAACCTCACGCACCCACGACGGGGCGAGCGCTGGCTCACCCGTCTCAGTGAGGAAGACGTTCGAGGAGATGTACTCCCAGTCTGCGCGGTCCTGCACACGGTCGCGCAGGTCTTCCCAGCCGTCATCGAACTCGTGGTTGCCCGCGGCACTCACGTCGAGGCCCGCGAGGTTCAGTGCATCGATCGTAGGCTCGTCCTTCTGAATGAACGACGTGAACGTCGACGCACCGATGAGGTCGCCCGCACCAGCAAAGATG
>JAGNOB010000324.1 GCA_017990305.1 Leucobacter sp. | reverse complement strand
CGCCGTAGACACCCCGCGCGGGCTACTCGTACCGGTCATACGTGACGCTGGCACCTTGCGAGTCGCAGACCTCGCCAAGTCGATCTCGGAAGTCGCAACACGATCGCAGGCTGGCAAACTCACGACCGCGGATCTCGCGGGTGGCACCTTCACAGTCACAAATTACGGCTCGGTCGGCACCCTCATGGATACCCCCATCATCAACCAACCCCAGGTTGCAATCCTCGGAACAGGCGCACTCACCAGGCGGCCCGTAGCCGTGCGGTCAGTGGACGGCGAGGAGACGATCGATATCCGGGACATGATGTACCTCTCCCTCAGCTACGACCATCGCCTCGTAGACGGGGCTGACGCCGCGCGCTTCCTCACGCAGATAAAGAATCGCCTCGAGGCCGGCGAGTTCGAGATGTAGCTCGATGCGCTCTGGCGGCGTCGCCTCACAAGAGTGCGTCGCTACGCGAACGAACGGTTCGGTCGAGCGATCTCGCCGATCCCGCGCAGCACTGATTCAGCGACAACCGCGCTCGAAGTGGGGTTCGCCTCCGATACGGCGTTCATCATCACGAACCGGTACTCGCCTGCCGCGCCGCTCGCACTGATCTCATGGGTGGTCCGATCCGCTCCGGGGTCTGCCACAAGTTGCACGCGCACCTCGTCCCAGAGCGCTGTCGCGTGCGCGAGGGCGCAGGCGACGTTCAACGACCCCGGATACAGCTCGACTGCTTCCGACACCGACCCCTCGAACAGTGTGAACGCTTCGGTCGCTGAACGCAGCTGCGACGCCTCCCGCTCCCCCATCCACGGCTGTACGAGCGAGGCCGCCTCCTTGGTCGAGGTGATGCTCGCGCGTGCGATGCCGTCGGGAATACCGCCGGGTCGTGCCGCAGAGGCAAGAATATCGAGGCCGCCGACCGCCCCGCTCGCCAACCTGAGACGGCCGGGCCCAGCGCTGAGGGCAGATCGCATGGGTCCGTCCGCGAGTGCTCCGATCGAGACGAGCAACAGGTCACGCCCGGCCGCGATGACCTGGCCTCCGAGCTCACGCGCGGCGGTGATCCCCGCGCATTCAACCACAAGATCACTCGCGGCGATCGCGGCAGCCAGATCGTCACCGAAGTCGGTGATTTCCGGCGCAAGGGCCCCCGCAGCTTCGCTGAGCGCACCGGGACGTCTCGTAACGACTCCGGCGAGCGCCGCCCCTGCAACGCTGCCGGTCGCAAGCTGTTCGATGACGCGGCTCCCGATGGCGCCGGTGCCAATCACCGCAACGCGCAGCGAGCTACCGTCTGCTCGCGGGGCCTCCGGAACGGCGGCCAACGCGGTGATGATCTCCACGTCAAGCTTGTGAGTTCCCGCCCCGAGTGCCGCCCAACGCCAGATCGCGGCGAACACGGCAGCTGCTTGCGCAGCTCCTGCGATCTCACACAGGAACGTCGCCCGTGTGCGGTCTCGCCGGCACAGATCCGCCGCGAGCGCTGCCCCGAGCGCCGCCTGGCGCAGTGCGCGCCCGGTAGTGAGTTCCTCAGCGACCCCCATCACCTCGGCGTTCGTGATCGCGAGCGCGAGGGTGTGCGGCGGAGCCTCACCGAGCGCTGCGGCGAGCGCCGCGACCGAGAACGCTTCGTGGTCGGCTTCAGGCCCGCAGAATCTATCGAGGTGTTCATCGAGGGCGTACCAGATCGTCGCCGCTTTGCCGTCGAAGTAGTTGAAGAAGGAAGATCGGCTGACCCCTGCGCGGGTCGTGATATCGACAACCGTGGTCGCGTCGTATCCCTGCTCGAGGAAGAGTTCGCTCGCCGCGTCTGCGAGGGTTTCTCGTGACGACGCGAGGGGGCGGCCGCGCGCTACCGATGTCATGCTGCCAGCCTAACGTGCTGCGGCACGCCGTCGGCTCGTGCGGGGTTGGCGCCTATCTGTTCGAACGCTGCCTGAGCCTGTCACCCAGGAGCACGGCTTGCCCTCGGTCTTGCCGGTGGCGGCGAGACGCTGCACTATGCTCGGAGTGCCGAAGCCCCCAACGCGTCGGCCGAAGGGAGCCCCGATGCCGACGCACACGCTGCAGGAATGGGCGATTGAGCGCGCTGATGAACTCCCGGGTGCCGCCCCCGAGCAGCCGTTTGGGCCTGATTCGACGGTGTATAAGGTGCGCGGCAAGATGTTCCTGCTGCTGTCGGATGCGACAGGGGAACCCTTTGTGACGGTGAAGGCCAGGCCCGCCGATGCGTCAACGCTGCGCGAGGCGTTTGCCGACATTATTCCGGGCTACCACATGAACAAGCGGCACTGGATCAGCTTGCGGTCTGGCGGTGCGCTCGATGAGGCGTTGGTGAAGGATCTCATTACCGAGTCCTACTTGCTCGTTGTTGAGACGCTGCCGCGCGCGCAGCGCCCCGTGGACCCCACGACATTCGGGCAGCCTGCGACCTAGCTGGCACGCAAACGGCCCCGCGCCCGCCATTTCGGGCGGGACACGGGGCCGTCAGAGCTGTTAGCTGTCGCGGAGGTCTTCCTTCGCGTCGTTGCGCGCCTTTGTCGCATCGCGCTCGGCCTCAGCTTTCTTCACTTCGGCCTCGGCTTTCACCTCGTCGAGCTTGTCCTTCGCACGGTCGACACCGTCCTCGACAGCGCGACTAACCTTCTTCGCTGCAGCCTCAGCCGTTTCTTTTGCATCTTCCAGGAAACCCATGTTGTTGCTCCTTTCGAGTGGAATACCAATCTGCCCGTCAAAGCCGTGCGGGTCAAGTGAATTCGCGATGTATCCGCTAGGAGAGAAATCTCCACGGCTAGCGCTCAGGAATGAGCGCCATTTCCCCGAGTTTGCGCTGCTAGCCACGCTCTCGGCGACTGCCCCTCCCGCTGCTGGAAGACGCGTGAAAACGAGCTGCCCGTGTACCCAAGCTCGGTTGCGACCCGAGTCACCGGCAGCTGTTGAGTGAGCAACTGCTTGCCCACCGTCATCCGCCACGACGTGAGATAGTCGTGCGGGCTTGTCCCAACGAGCTCGCGGAAGCGCTCCGCGAACGCGCTCCGAGACATCCGCGCCGTCTGCGCGAGGCTTTCCAAGGTCCATGCCTCCCCGGGCTGAGCGTGGACTGCGGCGAGTGCGTGTGCGATGTGCGGGTCTGCGAGGCCCCCAAATACACCGCTGCCTGGGAGGTCATATTCCTTTGGTCTGTCAAGCAGGTGGCGGAGCAGTTTGATGAGAACAACTTCGAAGAGCCGGTCGACAATGTGCAGATGCCCGCAGCTGATCGCATTGATCTCGCTCTCGAGCAGGTCGAGCGTCGCGTCAAGCCCCGGCACGTGCGAGATCGGCACGGTGAGCACGTCGGGAAGCGCCGCTACGAGTGGGTGCATCGACCCGCCATCGAACGAGAGTGTTGCGCAGGCGAGGTCTACTCCCGTATCCGCATCGGGAGTGAAGGTGTGCGCGTGCGCTCGCGGATAGAGAATGATGCTCGGTTCACTGATCTCTCG
>JAGNOB010000323.1 GCA_017990305.1 Leucobacter sp. | reverse complement strand
TGCCGTGGATCGGGCGCCGGCTCACCGGCCGCTCCAGCGGCGACGGCCGCACAGCGAAGTACGCTGAGTTTGTAACTGTCGCGCCCAGGCACTGAGCCCGGGCGCGACCGAGGGTTACTGCCCTGCGCTGAGCAGCTTGCCGAGCGGCTTGCGGGCGAGGATGAGCGTGAGCCCGAGCACGAGGCCGGTTGCCGAGACGATCATGAAGTAGTTCGTCGACTCAATCGCTGCGAAGAGCTGGCCAAGCAGGCCCGACAGCGAGGAACCGAGGGCGAGCGTCAGGAAGTTCAGCCCCACCATCTGCGACTTGAATGCCTTCGGTCCGATCTTCGTCGCAACTGACAGCCCGATCGGGCCGACGAACACCTCGGAAGATCCTGCCATCATCATGAACAACAGGATGAGGAACAACGGGATGTAGGCGTCGCCCGTCACCGTGGAAATGATGAGCAGGAACAGGTAGGCGCAGCCGATCTGCACGAGCCCGATGCCGAACTTCGTGACGGGAGACGGCTGCCGCGTGCCGAGCGTGCGCCAGAGCTTCGCGATGAGCGGCGTGATGAGCACAGCCGCGAGCGGGCTCACGGTCGTAATCCACGCGACCGGGAACGTCCAGTCACCAATCTGCAGGTTGATCCGCTCGGTGATGAGGATCGAGATCGCCGTAAATTTCTGGAACAGCAGCCCGAAGTAGATTCCCGAGAACAGGAACAGCGGGAGGAAGCCAAGTACGCGCTGCCGCTCGTCGCGTGTCACGCTCTTCGAGACGGCCATCGTCACGAAGTAGGCGGCCGCCGCGAGCAGCGCGATGATTGTCGTCGTGCTCGAGAGGTTCTCGGCGCGGAGCAGCCCGGCGTAGATCGCGATGAGGATCACTGCGATGCCTGCGAGTCCGATACCGATCATCATCGGGTACTTGTTGCGCGGCAACGGGTTGTTGATCTCGGATGCTCGCTGCGGCAGCTTCTTCATCGAGACAAGGTACTGGACGAGGGCGCCGGCCATACCGACCGCGGCGAGCGCGAAGCCCCAGTGGAAACCGAACTGGTTCTGCACCCACCCAGTGGTGAGCGGCCCAAGCACCGCGCCGATGTTGATCGCCATGTAGAAGTAGGAGAACGAGATGTCGCGCTCCTGCTGATCGCGGTCCTCCACGAGGAAGCCGACGATCGACGTGATATTCGTCTTCAGCGCGCCAGTGCCGATGACGATGAGCACGAGCCCGATGCCGAGCCCGGAAAGCCCCTGCGTCACCGACAGCAGAATGTGACCGGCCATGATGACGAACGCACCGAACAGCACCATGTGCTTCGGCGCAACGAGGCGGTCACCGAACCACGCACCAATCACCTGCGCGAGGTAGACGGCGCCGCCGTATGCACCGACGATACCGGCGGCCGCGGCAGGAGCAATCTCGAGCCCGCCCTGCGCGAGTGAGTACAGCAGATAGAAGGAGAGGATGCCCTGGAGACCGTAGAACGAGTATCGTTCCCACAGCTCGGTGAAGGCCATACTCCACACGCCGCGGGGCAGCTGTGCCTTGCCTGGCGGTGGAACGCGGTCACTCCGCGGTACTGAGATTGAGTGTGTCATTCGTGAAGTCCTGCCAATCGTGATCCGAATCGTGCGATGAGTGACGTGTGTTCTGAGTTCCGCGACTCTTCCCAGGCGTCTGCGACGCCGAAGAGGCTGTACATGGCGTGTACGCCGACCCACCGGATTGGCTCTGGCTCCCAGAGCCCCGAGTTGTGGTCGTTCCAGGGGAGCGCGGTGAGACTCGTACTGCGACCGGCGACCCGATCCAGCAGCGTGCGGGCCGCAAGGTTCGTGGCGGTCACTCCGTGTCCGGCGTAGCCGCGGGCGTTGCCGATGCCTGTCGCCGGATCGAAGTAAATGCCAGCACACCAGTCGCGGGTCACCCCGATCGATCCGCGCCAGGCGTGGTCGATTTCGATGTTCGCTTCAGGGAAGAAGAAGTGCAGCCGATCCTTGAGAGTCTTGATCGTCTTCGCGTCGACTTCGCCCTCACCGGGGAGCCCGGACGCGTATGCGTATGGTGTCCCGCGTCCGCCTATGGCGATGCGGTTGTCTGCCGTGCGCTGCGCGTAGACGAAGGTGTGAGCACCATCGTTCAGGCACTCGCGGCCGTCCCAGCCAATGCGTCGCCAGTCGGCGTCGCTCAGCGGGGCGGTGACGACCATCGAGGAGTTCACCGGGATCACTTCGCGCTTACCAAATCCGGGGCCCGAGCTCTGCACGGTTCCGGTGAACGCTTCGAGGCAGCTGAGCACGGTGCGCCCGCGAACAACGCCGCGCGACGTCTTCGCCAGGCCGGGTTCGATCGCGTCGACGTGGGCGTGCTCACGGATCGTCACTCCGCGTGACTCGACGACCTGAGCAAGTCCCCGGGTGAGTTTCGCCGGGTCAACGCGGGCGGTGTCGCGGTAGTACATGCCGCCGAGAGCGGGCGCGATGCCAATGCGATCCTTGAACGCGCGGGCGTCGAGCAGCTCAATCGCCGACTCGTCGTAGCCGTTCTCGAGGTTCGCGCGGTACGTCGCCTGGAGCCGCTTCAGTGCGGCCGGGGTCGTTGCCGCCTGCAGCTGGCCGCCGCGATGCTCGTCGGCGTTGATGCCCTCGGCCTCAAGCACTCGCAGCGTCTCGGTGATCGCGTCGCTCATCTCACGCTGGAAGGAGCGTACGGCCGCCTTGCCGTCCTCGCCGCGCTTGTTCGCGGCCTTTGCGTATACTGCACGGTTGCCAGGGATAAGGGTTGATACCCAGCCACCGTTGCGCCCGGATCCGCCGTAGCCGACTTCGTGTGCGTCGATCACCATGATCTTCCACTCGGGGTGCTCAGTGATCGCGTAGTACGCGGTCCAGAGCCCGGTCATGCCACCGCCGACGATCACGAGATCCTGCTGCTCGCTCGGCAGCGGGGCCCGGCGCGACTCCGCCTGCACCCGCGTCGGCTGCTCGGCCCCGGCTCCGCGCATCCAGTGCGAAACGTCGCCGTTCCTGTAGTTGTCGACCATGTCGGCATTCCTCCTGTGCTTGAAATTCAGTCTGTGTCGCGGGTCACCGCGGTTTTCGGGCACGCTGCAGAGACCGATCGGGGTCGGTCTGCTGTGCGAGCCCGCGTGGCTCGAGTTGGGGCTAGTAGGTGGGCGGCGCCATCGTCCACATCACCCGCGCTTGTGACGTACCGGTAGCCTCGACGACCCGGTGCGGCTGGCTGCTGTTGTAGTGAAGCGAGTCGAGTTCGCCGAGTTCGAAGCTCTGGTCGTCGACGGTGACGACGACGCGACCAGAGAGCACCACGAGCACCTCCTCGGAGGCACCGTGCGTGTACTGCCCCTCGCCGGTCGAACCGCCTGGCTCGAAGAGCCCGAGGAGCACCTCGAGGTGATCGAAGTGGGAGGGGGTGAGCTTGAGCTTGGTCGCCCCGTTGCCGAACGCGAGCCCCTGTGCGTCTTGGA
>JAGNOB010000322.1 GCA_017990305.1 Leucobacter sp. | reverse complement strand
GCGTCACTGGCGGGCTCAGGCTCGTGCTCGTCGGCATCGGGGTCGGCGCAGTGGTGAGCGCGTTCTCGGCGCTGCTCATCGCGCGCGCCGACATCAACGACGCGATGGTCGCCCAGCTCTGGGGGTCAGGTTCGCTGCTCGGCCGCGGCTGGACGCACGCGTGGCTCACGCTCGCTGCCCTCATCGTCGTCACCCCGCTGCTGCTCATTCTCGGCCGCAAGCTCGCGCTCATGGAGATGGGCGACGATGCTGCGTACAGCGTCGGCGTGCGGGTCGAACGCACCCGCTTCATCGCGATGCTCGTCGGAGTGACGGCCGCGGCCGCCGCGACCGCAGTCGCCGGCCCCATCGCGTTCATCGCGTTCGCCTCGGGGCACATCGCCCGCCACCTGGCGCCCGTGCCCGGCGTGCTCGTCGGCTTGTCCGCGATCGTAGGTGCCGTGCTGCTCGCGGGCGCCGACCTCCTCGCCCAGAACCTCGACGTGGGCATGCGCACCCCCGTCGGCCTCGTCACGAGCCTGCTCGGCGGCGTCTACCTGCTCTGGCTTCTCGCCCGCCGCATCTGAACGGAACACACATGCCGCTATCACGAACACCGCAGCAACCGACTACACCGGACCCAACGACGCCGGGCACAACGACACCGGACACAAGAACGCCGTCCTTAACGACGTCGGCCGCAGCAATGCCGGCCGCAACAATGCCAGCCGCAACAACGTCGGCCGCAACAACGTCGGCCGCAACAGCGCCGACCCCACTGGGCGACACCCGCGCAGGCCTCGTCGCGCAGTCGCTGTCGCTCGGCTACGGCGCGCGCACCATCGTCGAGGGGCTCGAACTCTCGCTTCCGCCCGGCGGGTTCACCGTGATCATCGGCCCCAACGGGTGCGGCAAGTCGACGCTGCTGCGCGCACTGTCGCGAATGCTCAAGCCGAGCGCTGGCTCCGTGACGCTCGACGGCGAGGATCTTGCTGGGATCCGCACGAAGCAGGTCGCGAGGCGTATCAGCACGCTCGCGCAGGCGCCCGCGACGCCGACGGCGATCTCCGTCGCGGATCTCGTCGCGCGCGGGCGGAATCCCTACCAGAGCCTGCTGCAGCAGTGGAGCGCAGCCGACGAGGCCGCCGTCGCCTCAGCGCTCGCCGAGGTCGAGATGACCGAGCACCGCGAGCGCCTCGTCGAGGAGCTCAGCGGCGGGCAGCGGCAGCGCGCGTGGATCGCCATGGCGCTCGCCCAAGAGACCCCGATCCTGCTCCTCGACGAGCCAACAACCTACCTCGATATCTCCCACCAGATCGACGTGCTCGACCTGTGCTCGCGGCTGCACAACGGCGGCCGGACCCTCGTCGCGGTGCTCCACGACCTCAACCTCGCTGCCCGCTACGCGACCCACATCGTCGCGATGCGCGACGGCGCGATCCTCGCGCAGGGCCCTCCCGAGTCGCTCATCACTGCCGAGCTACTCCGCGAGGTCTTCGACCTTGAGGCGCTCGTGATCCCCGACCCCGAGACCGGCCGCCCCCTCATCGTGCCGCGAGACACGCGGCCGCGTCCCGCGGCGTCTCAGACCGCCAACGAGCAGCAGGCCACGCCGGCAGCGCAGGCGAGCGCGCCCTCCGATCCACCCCTCACCACAACCGACCGCGAGCCCGAGCTCGTTGCAGAACAGGAGTCAGCATGACGAACAGCACCGGTGAACACACCACAGACAACATTCAGCAGGGAACCCCGAAGGCGACCCAGTCGGATGACCATAACCGCGGGATCCAGCTTGGCCGCGCGACCGTCGCGTCCTTCTGGGATGTGAGCCCGGAACTCGCCCGCGTCGTCCTGCGGATCCCCGATCTCAATGCCGAGCCGAACTGGCTGGTGCCGAACGTCGCAATCCGCTTCTACCTCGACGAGCGCTTCGATACCTCGACCCGCGTCTACACGGTGCGCTCGGCGGATGCGGCCGCGGAGACGGTTGAGGTAGACGTTGTCAAGCACGGCGAGACGAGCCCGATGATGAAGTGGATCGACACGCTGCAGGTCGGCGACACCGTCAAGTTCGGCGGCCCTCGGCCGCACTTCGATATCCCAGAAAGCGACGGGCGCGACGCGGTGGTTTTCGCGGATGCGACATCGCTCCCCGCGCTCTACGCGATCCTCGAGCAGGCAGACCCCAAGCTCACAGGCCGCGGCTGGGTGGCAACCAACGACGAGGTCGCGTTCGCAGAGCTGCCCGTACTTCCGGGGCTCACGCTCACCCGGATCGCGCCGGGAACGGGCTTCGCCGACCAGCTCGCGACGCTGCAGGAGCCCGCGTCCGTGGTCGTCTGGGGCGCCGGCGAGCGCGACGAGATGCGGGCGATCCGCTCGTTCTTCCGCAACGATAACGGTCTCGCGAAAGACGACGTCGCTGTCTTTGGCTACTGGAAGCGCGGCACGACGAACACGCAGATCGACGAGAAGCGCGTCGCCGCATACGAGATCGCGCTCGCTGAGGGCCGCTCGGTGCACGACCTCGACGATTTGGCGCTCGCTATCTAGCGGGCGTTGGGCCCTGGCGCGGGCGTACTCACGCGCGTTCTGCCCCGAATGTACGGTTAGGCGATTCCAGTTATGTACATTCGGGGCAGACCTGTATCCAGGCCCTGTTCGCCCACGCCGCGCTGAGCCACGCGGCCCTCTGTGGTGAACGGAATTGCGACAGCACCGAAATGGGTTACTCTGTAACTAGTTACTCCGTAACCACCGACCGAGTGGCTGCTCACTGAGTGGCTGCTCGCGGAGTGGCGACTCGTGGAGTACCTGCTTATCGCTCACTGCCCGGAAGGCACGGAATGTCCGTCAAACACGCAATGCTCGCGCTCCTCGCCGCGGCGCCGTCGTCCACTTACCAGCTCCGCAAGCGCTTCGACGCATCGACCGGCCAGGGCCTACCGCTCAACATCGGTCAGGTGTCGTCGACGCTGCAGCGCCTCGAACGCGATGGAATGGTCACGCGCGACGACACCCTCGCAGCCAGCGACGCACAAGCAACCGAGGAAGGCGCCGGCGCCGGCCAGCTCTGGCGGCTCCGCCAAGCAGGTCGCGACGAGCTCGCCAGCTGGTGGGCAAGCCCCGTCCTCGCCGAGCAGCGCGGTCGCGACGAGCTTGTGATGAAGCTTGCCCTCGCGATCGTCACCCCAGGCGTCGACGTCACAGCTCTGCTGCAGAGCCAGCGCGCCGCCACCCAGCGGACAATGCACGACCTCACGCGTGTACGGCGAGACGTGTCGAGCGACGATATCGTCGGGCGGCTCGTCGTCGACCACCACATCTTCACGGCGGAGGCCGAGCTGCGCTGGCTCGACGATGCAGAGGCGACCCTCCAACGCGCGGCTCTGCAGAGCGCGGATCGGGCAGGCACGCCTGCGTCGACCGACGAAACCATTACGCCCCTTGCGACTCCCATCGCCAAGCGCGTGGAGGGCACCCGATGAGCGCCGCGGACACGTTCGACAC
>JAGNOB010000321.1 GCA_017990305.1 Leucobacter sp. | reverse complement strand
TCCGCTCGGTTGCGCTGCTTACCCGCGTGATCGCTGACGCAGCCGCTGAGGGCCTCATGGAGCGCCACCAGAAGCCTGCTGAGGGCGAAGCAGCGGCTGAGCCGCTCGCCGAGTGGGAAGTTGCTCTTCTGAACGCTGACGCTGCCGAGGCGCCCGCCGCTGAGGCACCGGCTGCTGAGGCTACCGAGGCTCCTGCCGCTGAGGCTCCCGCAGCCGAGGCTACCGAGGCTCCTGCTGCTGAGGCAGCAGAGACCCCCGCAGCTGAGTAATTACCCCTCATAGTCATTGATGCGGGCCGCGCCACAAGCGCGGCCCGCATCCAAACCCCAAGGAGTCACACATGGCTGCAGTAAGCATGGCCGCTGTGAAGGAGCTGCGCGAGCGCCTCGGCGCCGGCATGGTCGACAGCAAGAACGCTCTCGTTGAAGCTGAGGGCGACATCGAGAAGGCAATCGAGATTCTTCGTCTCAAGGGTCTCAAGGGCGTTGCGAAGCGCGGCGACCGTGAGGCGAGCGAAGGCCTCGTTGCTGCAAAGCAGAGCGAAGGCGCTGCAACGATGATCGAGCTCGTTTGCGAGACCGACTTTGTTGCGAAGAACGAGAAGTTCCTCGCACTGTCGGAGCAGGTGCTCGACGCAGTTGTTGCCGCTGGCGCAAAGTCGGCTGAGGAGGCACTTGCTGCCCCCGCTGGCGACAAGACCGTTGACGCACTCATCACGGATGAGGCAGCGATCATCGGCGAGCGCATCGTGCTCCGCCGCGTTGTTCGCATCGAGGCACCCGGAACCGCAATCTACCTCCACCGCACCTCGAAGGATCTGCCCCCGCAGATCGGCGTTGTTGTCGGCTACGAGGGTGCAGACGACAAGGCTGCGCTGAGCATCGCCCAGCACATCTCGTTTGCTGAGCCGGTGTACGTGAACCGCGACGAGGTCCCCGCGGCCGACGTCGACAAGGAGCGCGAGATCGTCACCGAGATCTCGAAGAACGAGGGCAAGCCTGAGGCTGCGCTCCCGAAGATCGTTGAGGGTCGCCTGAACGCGTTCTTCAAGCAGGTCGTGCTCAACGAGCAGGTGCACGCGCTCGACGCTGACAAGCGCGACGTTGCAAAGGTTGCTGAGGCAGCTGGCATCAAGGTGACCGGCTTCACCCGCTGCAAGGTGGGCGCCTAACATCACACACGAAACCCGGGTCCTCGCGACCCGGGTTTTGTGCTGTGTGGGCGCTAAGCTGTTGTGTTGAGCGAGCTAGCGCCCGCGAATCCCGGCCTGGGTGCCGGGGCAAGCGCCGGGATGCCGGCAAAAGATTTTACGAAGGAGACGGATGTCCGACCAGAGCAATCGTAAGCGCAGGGTACTGCTCAAGCTATCGGGTGAGGCATTCGGCGGAGGCACCCTCGGGGTCAACCCCGACGTGGTGAGCCAGATCGCACGCGAGATCGCTGCCTCGATGGACGATGCCGAGGTCGCGATCGTTGTCGGCGGCGGCAACTTCTTCCGCGGCGCGGAGCTCTCGCAGCGCGGTATGGACCGCGGCCGTGCCGACTACATGGGCATGCTCGGAACCGTGATGAACGCGCTCGCGCTTCAGGACTTCCTTGAGCAGGCCGGCGTGGAAACGCGTGTGCAGTCAGCGATCACTATGACGCAGGTCGCCGAGACCTACATTCCGCTTCGCGCGATCCGCCACATGGAGAAGGGGCGCGTCGTGATTTTCGGCGCCGGTGCCGGGCTCCCGTACTTCTCTACGGATACAGTGTCGGCGCAGCGTGCGCTCGAGATCTACGCAGACGAGGTGCTCGTCGCGAAGAACGGCGTCGATGGCGTGTACACCGCTGATCCCGCGATCGATCCGAACGCAACGCTCATCAGCGACATCACCTACAACGAGGCACTCATGCAGGGCCTCAAGGTCGTGGACTCGACAGCGTTCAGCCTGTGCATGGACAACGGCATGCCGATGCGCGTATTCGGGATGGAGCCAGCGGGCAATGTGACCGCCGCGCTCCGTGGCGAGAAGCTCGGCACCCTGGTGCACCGCTAAACTCGAAGTATTGCAAAAAGCCGATGTTGCCCCGGCCGGGGTGGCAGGGAGTCGTGGAGGAGACGCAGCGTGATCGAAGAAGTCTTTGCAGACGCGAAGGAACGGATGAACAAGGCTGTTGAGGCAGCTAAGGAGTCGTTTGCGACGGTGCGCACTGGCCGTGCAAACCCCGCACTGCTTCAGAACCTCATGGTCGACTACTACGGCACGCCAACGCCGCTTCCGCAGCTTGCTGCCGTCGCGAATCAAGATGCGCGTAGCCTCATCATCACTCCCTACGACAAGGGTGCGATGAAGGGAATCGAGCAGGCGATCCGCGACATGCACAACCTCGGCGCGAACCCGACGAACGACGGTAACGTCATTCGGGTCACTCTCCCGGAACTCACGCAGGAGCGCCGCAAGGAGTTCGTGAAGATCGTGAAGACTCGCGCTGAAGACGCACGCGTCGCGGTACGCAACGTGCGCCGTAGCGCGAAGGACGACCTTGATGCCCTGAAGAGCGAGGTTGGCGAAGACGACGTCGCCCGCGCTGAGAAGGAGCTCGAAGCGCTGACGAAGCAGTTCACCGACCAGGTGGACGATGCGTTCAAGCGTAAAGAAGCCGAGCTCCTGGAAGTCTGATCCATATGTCAGGGGGAGGGCGTCGCGAGGAGATTCGAGCACACCTCGATTCGACGCGTGCTCAGCTCGAGGCGACCAACGCGCGGATTGAAGAGAAGGCAGGCCGAAACCTGTTCCTCGCGATCGGCGTTGGGCTGTTGCTGGCTGCCGTGTTCCTCGGGAGCCTGCTGTTTTGGAAGGCCCTGTTCGCAGGGTTTATCGCCCTCCTCGTTGGCGTTGGAGTTGTCGAGCTTGCGACGGCGTTCCGCGTAGCTGGCCGTCGTGTGCCGCGCATTGGCGTGGCCATCGGGGGCCTCGGCATGGTCGGGGCCTCGTATTTCTACGGCGCCGAGGGCCTGCTGCTCAGCCTCTTCGCCGCCTCTGCTCTGTTGACGATCTGGCGCCTCATTGAGGGCGTTACTGCACGAACCCTCGTTGAGCCGAAGACCCTGATCCGGGACATCTTCTCCGGCCTCTTCACGCTCGTCTACGTGCCGTTCCTTGGTAGCTTCGCTATTTTGTTGCGTGCCGCGCCGGACGGTGAGTGGTGGGTGTTCGCCCTTGTGCTCATCACCGTGTCGGTCGATATTGGCGCGTATGCCGCCGGCGTCACGCTCGGTAAGCACAAGATGACGCCGCGGATTAGCCCGAACAAGACCTGGGAAGGATTCGCCGGCGCTGCGGTCGCTGCGGTTGTCGCTGGCATCGCGATCGCGATCATCGCGCTCGATCAGCCCTGGTGGATCGGCCTGATCTTCGGTGTGCTTGTTCTCCTGACGGCGACTGGGGGAGACCTTACGGAGTCGCTCATCAAACGCGACCTCAACGTGAAGGACATGAGCAACTG
>JAGNOB010000320.1 GCA_017990305.1 Leucobacter sp. | reverse complement strand
GTGCCATCGTGATACCGACCGCAGAAGCGTTGTTGTCAGTCAGCTCGGTGAGTACCACCCAGTTTTGGGTCGTTGCCTGCATCCAGGCCCCCACGTTCAAGATGAACGCTCCAAAGAACCAAACCCGGTAATTGCGGATGGAGAGGGAGCGGAACGTGCTTGACACTAAGCTGATGACCCCCTTTGACTACCCCTACCCTACGCCTATTAGAGCGGCGTTACATCTTGCCGCCCATGTCGAGCAGCCGCCGGATACGGTCGGGGATCGGGGGATGCGTCGCAAAGAGTCGCTGCATCATTCCAGGCTTGAGCGGGTCGGCGATCCAGAGGTGGGCCATGCTCGACTGCTGTTTCTGCAGCGGGCGGCCGTACTCGGAGAGCTTGTGGAGGGCGCTCGCTAGAGCTTCCGGATGCCGCGTGGTGAGCGCACCGGTCGCGTCGGCGAGATACTCCCGCTGGCGGGACACCGCGAGCTGCACCATGCTCGCGACGAGCGGAGCGACGAGCATCGCTACGAGTCCGAAGATCATCACGGCGGGATTGTTGTTGCTGTTGTTGCGCCCAAAGAACGCCATGCGCATGAGCATGTCAGCAATCATGCCAACTGCGACGGTGAGTCCGTAGACGATCATTGAGACACGGATATCGTAGTTGCGCACATGGCCGAGCTCATGGGCCATGACGCCCTCAAGCTCTGCATCGGTCATGATGTCAAGTAGGCCCGTGGTTGCGGCCACGATCGCGTGCTCGGGGTCACGGCCGGTCGCGAAGGCGTTCGGCGCCGGGTCCTGCACGATATACACCTCTGGCATGGGCATGCCTGTGGTGATCGCAAGGTTCTCGACGACGCGATACAGGCGAGGGTTATCGTTCGGCCCGATTTGCACAGCGCCGCTCATTGACACGGCCTGCTTGCCTGCCATGAAGTACTGGATCAGTGCGTACACGATCGCGAATCCGACGACGGCGATGACGATTCCCGGCGACTGGTAGATCGAAGACGCAAGCCAGCCGAGTCCACCTACGATGCCGAGAAACAGCAGGATAATGAGTGCGCTGTTGATCTTGTTGCGGCGAACGGCGCTATACACGCGGGCTCCTTCCGCGCCTCACGGCGTTAAAACTGGATGCGCGGGGGCTCAGCGATAGCCGCCGCGTCATCGACCTCAAAGAAGTCACGCTGGGTGAACCCGAACGGACCAGCAAGCAGGTTGTTGGGGAAGACCTGGATCTTGGTGTTCAGCTCACGCACGCCACCGTTGTAGAAGCGGCGTGCAGCCTGCACCTTGTTCTCGGTGTCAACGAGTTCCGACTGCAACTGCAGAAAGTTCTGGCTGGCCTGCAGCTGCGGGTAGGCCTCGGCGACGGCGAAGATGCTCTTCAGCGCGGACTGCATGTGGTTCTCTGCAACCGAGGCTTCAGCGGGGCTCTGTGCCGAGATCGTCTCGGCACGTGCCTTCGTCACGGAGTCGAACACGCCTTGCTCGTGCGCGGCGTACCCCTTCACCGTCTCCACAAGGGACGGAATGAGGTCGGCGCGGCGCTTGAGCTGCACGGTGATGTCACTCCACGCTTCCTCGACCCGCACGCGGAGGGTCACAAGGGAGTTGTAGGTGATCCACAGGTAGCCCACGACAACGACGACGAGAGCTACGGCGATGAGCGTGATGACCAATCCGGTTGACATAGCTGAATACTAGCGTGGGAGGTCATGAAATCGCTGTGAGCCGCGAAGAAGCGTTACTCCCCCAGCACGCGTGTCAGGTATGGGTTCGCGAACAACCGATCGGGGTCCAACCGGTCACGCACCGCGATGAAATCCGCGAATTTGGGATAGCGTGCTGCGAGGTCGCTGGCGGCGAGCGTGTGCATCTTGCCCCAGTGCGGCCTACCGTTGTGCGCCGCGAGCACTGCCTCCGCCTCACCGAAGTAATCGTCATCACGGTCTCGCCAGTATCGGTGCACAGCAACATAGCCGCTCTCACGACCGTGCGCCGTTGAGAGCATGAGGTCATCAGCGGCAGCAGCTCGAACTTCGATCGGGAAAGACACCTTGAACTTTCTGCGTTCGATGAGCGCCCGCAACTCGCGCAACGCCGTCGGCACCGATTCGAGCGGCAGGGCGTACTCCATTTCACGGAAGTGCACCCGGCGATTCGTTACGTAGACCCTGTGAGATTCATCGATGTAGTCGCGAGCGCTCGACACCGTCTGCACGGCCCGGTTGATCCCCGGCGTGGCGGCAGGAATCCAGCGTTGAAACCCGACAACCGCCCCCAACATGGTGTTGTTGATGAACTCTTCATCGACGTACCGCGATACAGCGCCGAGCGGGCGCGCCCCGCTACCCGCGACGCCGAGCGCTGGGTCAACCGGAATGCGCGTGTTCGTCTTCGTGCGGGCACCGGTTGTGTGCGGGAACCAGTAGAACTCGAAGTGGTCTGCTGCACGATTTCGCTCGACCAGGTTGTCGAGCACTGCGTCGAATGAATCTGGGGCTTCGACTGCGTGCAGCAGGTACCGTTGGACGCACTGAATCGTCACGGTCACGAGCACTCCGAGTGCGCCAAGGCCAAGAGCCACTGCTGGCAGCAGCTCAGCGTTCTCGGACTCTGAGACTGTAAGAAGTTCACCGGTGCCAGTCACGAGTGTCGCCCCGACGACGGTCGTCGCGAGCCCACCAAGACCAAGGCCTGTGCCGTGCGTACCGGTCTGGGTTGCACCTGTAATCGTCTGCTTGTCGATGTCGCCCATGTTGGGGAGTGCAAGCCCGAGCGGGTCGAGGATCTGCGGCAATTCCCAGAGGTGCGTCCCCGCCCAAAGCGTGACGCGTTCGGCAGCGAGATCCGCCGAGACGAGCCCTCGCATCCGGTGCAGCTGGAGGCGAATGCCGTCGGTCGCGCCGATACCAGTGAAGCTGTGCGAAGCACCGATCGGTTTCACGGTGTGGCCAGTATCGCGTGCGCGCTCCACTGCCTGGACGATCTGCTCGGCGGTGCGCGGAAAGATCTCCGTCGCGGGCGTCGATGACTCAGTGCGCGCCCAGTTATGCCAGCGTCGGCTCATAGGAAGCACTTCCCTTCTCCCCGATATGTACGCAGCGGTTCACCCGCAACATCGCCCGAGACTGGCACGACCACGTTGCTGTGTTCCATCGGCTCACCAGATTTCGTGTGTCGCAGCCACACCCGGTCGCCCGGCCGCATGTTCGAAGCAGCGGCGCCAATCACGGGACTCTGCACCTCGCCTGCCCCCTCTCGGGGCGCGAAACGCAATCCCTCTGGCCAGACCAACTGCGGCAGCCTATCTGCGCCAGCTGGGCCGGATGCGATCCATCCGCCTCCGAGCAGCGTCGCCGTGTCTGGATTTGGACGCCGCACGACATCGAGTGCGAACGCGACAGCTGGAGCAGGGCTAAAGTCACGGTAGTTGTCGAACAGGTGAGGGCCAAACAGCCCGCTCCCCGCGGCAACCTCCGTCATGCTGCCTTCGGCG
>JAGNOB010000319.1 GCA_017990305.1 Leucobacter sp. | reverse complement strand
GTACAGGAAGTCGTCCTCGTCTCGCTTTGCGAGGTCACCCGTGCGGAACCACCCGTCCTGGA
The DNA here is from genome assembly GCA_017990305.1 of Leucobacter sp. Taxonomy (GTDB): domain Bacteria; phylum Actinomycetota; class Actinomycetes; order Actinomycetales; family Microbacteriaceae; genus Leucobacter. Next base: position 3,454 of record JAGNOB010000319.1, on the reverse strand, counting down.
TAGCCTTCGCCGTTTCCTCGGGCTTGCCCCAATACGACTTCATCACGTTATGGCCGCGCACAATGAGCTCCCCGATCTCTCCGACGGGAACATCCTGCGCAGACTCATCGACGATGCGCACCTCGACGCCCGAGACTGGCACTCCGATTGATCCGGCGCGGCGCTGGTCGAGTCGGTTGATGGAGACGACCGGTGAGGTCTCAGAGAGACCGTACCCCTCAAGCACGATGCACGAATACGCGGATTCGAAGGCGCTGAGTACCTCGACGGGGAGTGCGGCACCGCCTGAAACGCAGACCCGCAGCGATGAGGTGTCGTAGCTCTCGCGGTCCGGATAGTGCGCGAGCACGGTGTACATCGTCGGGACACCCTGGAAAATAGTTACCCTGTCGCGCGCGACAGTCTCGAGTGCCGCCTTCGGGTCGAATTTCGGGAGCAGCGTGAGACAGGCCCCGGCATAGACCGCTGCGTTCAGGCTCGCGGTCTGGCCGAAGACATGGAACAGTGGCAGCCCGCCGAACACGACGTCCTCTTCAGAGACGAAGATGAGCTCGTCCGCGCAGATTTCGACGTTGCGTGCGATATTCGCGTGGGTCAGCTCGGCGCCCTTCGGCTTACCGGTGGTGGCAGAGGTGTAGAGGATCACGGCAGTCTCACTGTCGTCTGTTTCGTGCACCTCGGGGATCGGGGCGAGCCCCGCGAGTAGGCCCGGCCAGCTGGCGGGGTCGACGACGACGGTCTTTGCATCGGCGAGCACGGCGCCTGCTTCGCCCTCCTGCTCGAAGCCCGTCCAGACGAACAGTAGCCGCGAGCCGGAGTCGCTGAGGTGGTAAGCGACTTCGCGTTCTTTGAGGAGGGGGTTCATCGGTACGACGACTGCCCCCAGTCGCAGCGCGCCGTAGTAGAGCAGGGCAAAGTGCGGTACGTTCGGCAGCATGAGCGCGACGCGATCGCCCGGTCGAACCCCGTGCTGCTGCAGCAGCGCCGCAACGAGCTGGCTGGTCTGCTCGAACTGCGCGTAGCTGAGCACTGCTTCGCCGAGACGCAGAGCTGGGCGTTGCCCATGCTTTGCAGCGGTGTTCACGAGATTCATTGCAAGGTTGGTCATACATCTCTCCTATGAGCTGTAGGCGAAGCCTTGATTACTCCGCATTGAGTTATCACCTCATTATCATCACAGTGGCCAGTAAAAGAGCAATGAACTTGGAGGAATGACGGTGCGGATGGCGCCTTCCCGAAACATGGGCACTGCGAGAGTCCACAACGAGTGGTCGCGCCGATGCTTCGATTAACTCTGTTCGGCTCATCAATCTCCGACTACGATCCAACTATGGGGAACACATCACACTCTGATCACGCTGCTGAGTCATCGCAAGCAGAGCCGGCGCACAGCGACAACGTGCTGCAGATTCGCTGGATCGCGCAGTCCGACCGCCCAGCGCCAATCGAAGCCGCCTCGCCGTCCGAGGCTCTCGAACTGCTCAACCGGGGCAGCGAGGCATTCGGGGCCCTCGGCACGACAGGCGGAGATGTCGAGATGCGCCTCGACCCAGAGGCCTTCGGGTTCGTGAACACCTCGGACGACGACGGCATCCTTAACCAGGAGCCCTTCGCGGCCGTGCTCAGCTGTTCAGATGCGCGCGTGCCGATCGAGCTCGCGCTGGGCCGCGGAGCGAACGACCTCTTTGTAGTGCGGATCGCTGGCAACGTGCCAGGGGCCGAATGCCTTGGCAGCCTGCACTACGCGTCCGACCACCTCCCGCACGTCCAACTCTTCACCGTCATCGGCCACACCCAGTGCGGTGCGGTGACCGCCGCCGTCGACGCTTTTCTCGAGCCTGGCAGCTACCTGCCGGTGGCGCAGCTCGCACCGCTTCGCGAAATCGTCGACTCGCTATTCGGCAGTGTTCGCCTGGCCGCGTACGCACTACAGCAGGTGACCGGCAGCGCTGTGTTCCCAGCCGCGGCCGAGTCGCTTGCCCTGCGAGACGCGCTCATTGGCGTCACGGCGGTCGCCAACGCGGCCTTGAGCTCCAACGTTGTGGCCAGAAACCTCGAACGCGAAGCGGCGTTCGGCGTCTACGACCTCACGAGTCGGACGGTCGGGTCGATGACCGCAGACGGCTGGAAAGCCGGACTCCGAGAGTCGCCAAAGAACGACGAAGAACTCCAGGCGCTGCTGTACGAAGCCGCCCAGGGCTATTTGGCCTGAGGCCAAGCACCGAGAACAATGGACAGGCAAAGCACACAGGAAGGGGCACGATGCGCGAGTACTCATTTGTCCGCGTCGCTGTAAAGCGTCGCCGTGAAGGCGCGGTGCTGCAGAAGGACTACCGCGAGGTCATCACCGAGAAGGCCGCGGCAGGGTGGCACTTTGTTCAAGCAATCCCGCTCGAGTCGCACACTGAACCGAGGCTCGATTTGGTGTTCAGTCGAAAGGTAAAAAAATGAAGCACCCACTACGTCTCTTGCAGGCGTTCACGCTGTTCCTAGCCGGCCTCTTCGGCCTCTTCGTGTTCATGGGCAACCTCATGGATTACGACTCCAATTTCCAGTTCGTCAAGCACGTGCTGTCGATGGACACCACCTTCGAGGGCAACGCGCTCATGTGGCGCGCGATCACGACCCCGTGGGTGTGGACAGTCGGATACATCGGCATCATCATCGCGGAGGGCGCGTTCGCACTGATCGCTATTGTTGGCGCTGTGAAGCTGTTCCTGCGGCGTGACGCGGGCGTCGCGGAATACGATCGCGCCCGCGGCTGGGGCTACGCCGCATACGCGCTCGGCTTCGCAATCTGGTTCATCGGATTCATCATCATCGGGGCTGAGTGGTTCGCGATGTGGCAGTCGAGCGCGTGGAACGGCAAGGAGACCGCGATGGGCATCGTGACGCTCTGGGCCGGCTTTGCCGTGCTCCTCGCGATGAACGAGCCAGCCCGCGAGGTCGAGACAACGAAGTAGCGACCACGCGACTGTACGAGACGACGAAGGGGGTGCGAGCGATCGCACCCCCTTTGTGTTAGCTTCCCGCCAGGCTCGCCGCCGGCCTGCCCGCGGGCCGCATACACTGTCATCATGTCTCGAGGTGTTGCCCCTGAGCCTGCAATGAGCGGCTCGAGCGGCGAAGCGCTGCCCGCAGACGAGCGCACCGTACCCGAGCCAGCAGCCGAGCCAGCAGCCAAGCCGGCACCCGAGCCAACACCCGAGCCTGCGACCGAGCACATCTCGAAGCGCCGCTTCGCGCTCCAGATGCAGCAGCCGCTTCCGCGGTCTACGGTCTTCGACAGGCTCGCGTTCCTCGTCGGCACTGTCGCGGCGGGCTGGCTCGCTGTCATCATCTCGATCCAGAGCGTCCGCTCGCCCTGGGCGCTGTTCCTGTTCATTCCGGTCTGGGCGATCACCGCGTATCTCGTGTTGCCGCGGCTGCACAAGATGCTCTCCGACCTCTACGT
>JAGNOB010000318.1 GCA_017990305.1 Leucobacter sp. | reverse complement strand
GTGCTGAACGCGCTCACGATCGCGAACGCGGCCGCGATGACATTTGCGGCGAGGTAACTCAGCAGGCCGAACAAGAGTGACTGTGTGAATGGAACGAAGCGGGTGAGCCAACGCTGACTCACTGCGGCGAGCGCGGCGCAGAGCAGAGCCGGAACGAGGAGCACGCTGATCACCCAACCAATGCTGGGGAGGAAGTATTCACCGCGACCTGCGCCCACAAGGAGAGTATTGAATGCGAACGCGATACTCCAGGCTGCGAGGACGCAGAGTCCGACCCGCAGTGTCTTGCTGCCGAGCGGGGTGGTGAGCCACGGGTGCGCGTCTTCTGTTGGGCGGTATCCGTAGTCTGGAGCCATGCGTTGCTGCTTATCCGCGGTGGTGTGCATGCGTGCCCCCTGGTGTAGGTCTGTGCTCCCTCTAGCTCGACAGTAGCAAGCTCCTCAGGCGACGCATAGCCTTGCCAGATTTTGCACTCCGCCCGCCGGGGGCTTGACCGTGCCGCGGCGGCATGATTTCTCATGGGGTCATGCGCTCACCCACCTGGATCTATTGGGGTCGGCGCGGTTGTTGGCGTCTTCGCTGGAGTCGTGGTCTTCGCTGGAGTCGTGGTGGAGAGAGCATTCGAGGCGCTCGCCGACCTGGAGTAGGGCGAGCGCCTCGAGTGTCCCGCTAGTCGCGGTCGCCGTCGTCGAGGCCGAGGACCTCGGTCAGCTCCCGGGTATCGCTTACCGCAGCAGCAACCCCTGCCTGAGCCGCCGCACGCGCTTCCCGCTTCGCGGCACGCTTCTCGAGTTTCCGCTCGCGACGACGCTCGACGAGTGTGTACAGCACGGGGACCAAAATCAGCGTGAGCAGTGTTGACGACACCAGCCCACCGATGACGACGATCGCGAGAGGGCGCGAGATGAACACACCGCCACCCGTGAGACCGAACGCCATAGGCAGGAGGGCGAAGATCGTCGCTGCCGCCGTCATGAGGATTGGGCGCAGGCGCAGCCTGGTACCGTGTTCCACTGCTTCCTCAAGCGTTGCGCCGCTCGCCCGGAGCCGGTTCACAAGGTCCATGAGCACGATCGCGTTCGTCACCACGATGCCGATGAGCATGAGCAGTCCGATGAGCGCGGGCAGCCCGAGTGGCACACCCGTGAGCAGCAGCCCGAGGATCGCGCCGGTCGCCGCGAAGGGCACCGAGATCAACAGTACGAGCGGCCCGCGGAAGCTGCGGAACGTTGCCACCATCACGAGCATGACGAGCATGATCGCTGCGAGCATCGCGATGCCGAGCTGCGCGAAGGCTTCGTCCTGTTCCGCAGTCACACCGCCAACGTCGAAGGTCACGCCAGCCGGGAGATCCACGGTCGCGATCGCGCGGTCCACGGCCTTATTTGCAGCGTCGAGCTGGCCCTTGCGCGGCTCGACCGACAGAGCGACCTGCCGATCGCCATCAGCTCGGATGATCATCGGCGCAGTGAGCTCCTCGGTGACCGTCGCGACCTCGGAGAGCTTCAGCGGCGCCCCCTTCGCATCGGTGGCTGCCTTCTGCTCGGCCTCAGCGGCCTGCTGGTCGACGAGCTGCTGGGCCGCATCGTTCTGACTCTGCCGCAGTGCTGCGATCTGTTCGTCCGCGCCGGTGATGCCGGCCTGGGCTCCCGCGATCGCGCTCTGCAGGCCGGCAAGCTGCTCCGCGCGTTCCTGCGCCGCCTGCTGCTTGCCAACCTCCGTCGGGTCAAGCGGCGGGTACGGCGTCACTGGCGCCTTCGCGAGTTCAGCGAGCTGCGCGTTGAGCTCGCCCAGCTGCTGCACGAGCTCCCCCCGCTGCACATCCGCTTCCCAGATCTGGTTGCTGAGCTCGTTGTTCGCTTCGAGGCGCAGCTGCTCTGCCTCAGCGTCTGCCTTCTCCTGGAGCGCGTCACCCGCCGCCTTCTGCGCGAGGGCGGTCTGTTGGGCGGTCACGGGAAGCTTCAGCTCACCGAGGTTCGCCGCGGTGTACTCGGTGTCCGGGGTGCGCAGCACGATGTCGCGTTCGCTTCCTGCCAGCATCATCCGCCCGATGGTCTGCCCCTCGAGCGCTTCCTGAATTGCCTTGGCAACCCCAGCACGGTCGAAGCCGAGCCGCGCTGCCTTCGCTTCGTCGAGTTCAACGCGCATGAGGGGCTCTTCGCCCTTGAGCTCGCTATACACCGATTTGACGCCCTTCGCGCCAGTGAGTTCTTGCTCGAGGAGCTCGCTCGCCTCACGCATCGCGACGGGGTCGTTGCCGCGGATCTGCAGCGAGATACCGCCGCCGCCAGCACCATCCCCGACAAATGCGTCCTGGGTGAGGAGCCGCAGCTCACCCGCCCCGTCAAGCTTGTCGAGTCGGACCTGGACGGCGTCGCTCACCTTGTCAGCATCCGAGCCATCTGTGAGCTGCAGGCTGTACGAGATCTCGCCCTCGCCGTTCCCAACCGGGATCGTTGTCATAACGTCCCGCACCCCTGTGACCTTGCCGAGCGCCTCCTCGACAGGCTCAGCGGCCGCAACGAGATCCGTGGTGCCGGTGTCAACAGTCTGCGTGAGCTGCAGGCTCTCGTTCCCTGACGAGCCGAGGAAGTCGGTGGGAATAAACACGGCCAGCACGAGCGTCACCGCGAGGATGAGTCCCGAGCTCACGAGCGTGATCACCGGATGCCTGCGCGTTGCGGAGAGCGCGGGCATGATCGCGCGCTGTAGCCTGTCGGGCTCGCTGTGAATCTCGCTGAGCTCAGATGGGACATCCGCTCCGTCTTCGGCGGCGGGCGCCCCCTCCTGCGTTGCAACTCCATCAGGTTCAGCCGCCGCAACCGCGGCGGAGCTCTTTTGCTTCGGGGGCTTCCGCATGAACCAGAAGGCGAGCACGGGCACAATCGTGAGCGCCACAACAAGCGATGCGAGCAACGCGATCGACACCGTGATAGCGAACGGCCGGAAGAGCTGGCCGGCCATGCCCGATACGAACGCGATGGGAAGGAACACGGCTACCGTCGTGAGAGTCGACGCGGTGATCGCGCCTGCGACCTGGCGCACCGACGCAACGATCCCTTCGACCGTGAGCGGCCCACTCCCTCGCCTACGGGTGATGTTTTCAATGACAACGATGGAGTCGTCGACGACGCGGCCAATAGCGATGGTCAGCGCGCCGAGCGTCAGAATATTGAGCGTGTTGTCGCTCCACTGCAACCCGATGAGGGTGATGAGTAGCGAGAGTGGGATAGACACGGCCGCGATCATCGTCGAGCGCCAGGACGCGAGGAAGGCGAGGATTACGAGCACGGCGAACGCGAGCCCCAGGCCACCCTCGACCGCAAGGTCGTGGATCGACTGTTCGATGAACGGTGCCTGGTCGAAGATCGTCACAAACTCAGCCTTCAGGCCGGGCGCCTGTCGGTCGAGTTCCGCCGTCACAGCGTGCGAAATCTGCACGACATTCGCGCCCTGCGACGGAGTAATGGTGAGCGTGAGCGCGGGGTTACCGTTCACCCGTGAGATCGTGTCGGCAGGTATCGCT
>JAGNOB010000020.1 GCA_017990305.1 Leucobacter sp. | reverse complement strand
GCGTAGTGGTCCCATGGTAATCGCGAAGCCTGCACCGAACATCGGCCATTCGGATGAGGCCATGCGGCCCCGGTTGGCTGATGCGCGCCGTCAGCGGAAGACGGTTCACTTGCTCTATCGCCCGTTCCACACCACCCATACGATGTAATCGGTGCCGCAGCAACATTCGCGGCCCCTCACACCCAGGAGTCTTGCAAGTGTCACCTCGTTCACATTCCAATAGGCCGCGAGTCTCACCTCGCCGCCGAAGCGCACTCCGCGTGCTCATCCCTGCTGCGCTCGCAGCGACGCTCACGCTCGTCGCCGGGTGCGCAGCGCAGCCCGATCCACCCCGGCAACCGCCGTCGGCGCCGAAGTCACCAACCGCGACGCCCGCTCCCGAGCCCAGCCAGCCGGCCGAGCCAGACCCGCGGGCCGATGCAGACCTCGAAGCCGCGGTCGCCGCGAACGACGGCGCGAGCGTACGCTCGGCGATCGAGCGCGGAGCCGACATCGAGCTCCGCGGCGACGCAGGCATGACCCCGCTCGTCGCAGCGACGAAGGCGAACGCGATCGCTGCAGCGACCGCCCTCATCGAAGCGGGCGCTGACGTCAACGCGCAAGACGATATCCAAGACAGCGCGTACCTCTACGCCGGCGCGGAGGGCTACGAGGAGATCCTCACACTGACACTCGCGAACGGCGCCGACCTCACGAGCACAAACCGATACGGCGGCACAGCGCTCATCCCCGCTGGCGAGCACGGTCACGTCGGCGTCACGCGCCTGCTCTTGGACGCGGGCATCAACCCAGACCACATCAACAACCTCGGGTGGACGGCGCTGCAGGAGGCAGTATTGCTCGGCACAGACGGGGCCGACCACCAGGAAACCGTGCGCCTGTTGCTCGCAGGCGGGGCCGACCCCAACCTCCGCGACGGCCAAGGCAACACCCCGCTCGCGAACGCCGAGGCGCGAGGCATGTGGCGGCTCGCAGAACTCATCAGAGGTGCCGGCGGGGGCTACTAGATCCACCCCTGCTGCCACGCGTGCTCGGCCGCATCGCGCCGGTTCGCTGCGCCAAGTTTCGTCATTGCTGCCGAGAGGTAGTTGCGCACCGTTCCCGTCGAGAGAAAGAGTCTGTCAGCGATTTCTTGCACGCTCGACGATGACCGTGTCACCCGCAACACGTCGAGTTCGCGGTCGGTCAGCGGGCAGCGTCCGGCGGTGAGCGCCGCGGCGGCGATCTCAGGATCGATATAGCGTTTGCCGGCGGCGACATCACGGATCACATCGGCGAGCTCACTGGCCGGGGTCGACTTCGGCACGAAACCCGCGATGCGAGCCGCGAGTGCGCGTCGGAGCACACCGGGCCGCGCGTGCCTCGTCACGATGATGACGCGCGTGTCGGGGGCGTGCGCAATGATGCGCTCGGCCGCCTCGATACCGTCCGCACGCGGCATTTCAAGGTCGAGCAGGCACACGTCGGGGAGCAGCCCGAGGGCGAGCTCGACGGCCATCGCCCCGTCGTCTGCACCGGCCACGATCTCGATATCCGGCTCAAGCCCAAGCAGCGCTTCGAGGGCACCCCGGATGAGCTGTTCGTCGTCGGCGACGAGCAGCCGGATGGGCCTCCCCGCAGGTCGCACAGATGCAGCGCTCATGATGTTGTCCCCTCTGGTACCCATACTCGCAGTTCAAAGCTGTTCGGCGCCGGCGCGCCAGCCGCAAGCGTCCCTCCGACCGCTCCGATGCGCGAGCGAAGGCCGGTAAGGCCCGATCCGCCGCCGTTTGATGCGCCGGCAACGCTTTCCCCCGGAGCGCCATCAGGGACGCCGTTATTGGTGATGACAAGTTCGAACCCGTTGCGGGCGGGTGCGAGGCTAATCCCGGCCTCGCTGGCTTCGCTGTGCCTGAGGATATTCGTCGTTGCCTCGCGCACCACGAACGCGAGCACCCGCTGCACGCCGGAATCCGCCGGCAGCGCGGTAACCTCGAGCGTGCTTACCGCGCCCGAGAGCGTCAGTACCTCGCTCGCGTTCTCAAGTTCCTCACGCAGTTCAACTTCGCGCAGCCCCGCCACCAGCGAGCGTGTCTCCTCCATCGCTTCTTTCGCGATGAGCCGGATCTCGCCGGCTTGTTCCGCAGCGTACTCAGGCTTCGTGCCAAGCGTGCGCTCGACGAGCTCTGCTTTGAGCGCAATCACCTGCAGATGATGCCCCTGAATGTCGTGCAGGTCAGCTGCGAAACGGAGTCGCTCCTGGGTCACCGCGAGCTCTGCTGCCAGGTTTCGCGCCTCGTCGAGTCGCGCGACAACTCGCCACAGCCACAGACTCGAGATGAGCATAAACGGCAGTGCGACGCCGTAAATAGTGATGAGCACCGTTGCCGGGCTCCGTTCGGTTTCTCCCCGAGACTCCCCAAGCACCCCAGAAAGTATCACCGGAAGTAGCGTGAGCACGAGTGCGCCAAGCATCGTCATCCAGCGGAACCGCTTCGGTGCCACGAGACTAAACAGCACGCCTGAAAACCACAGTTGCGCTGCGGCAAAGAGGGCGGCCTCAGGAACAACGAATGCGTACACCCACGCGAGCATCGCCGGCGCGAACAACGCAACCGTCCAGCCGATGTGCGGCAGGCCGCTCTCTGAGTCCGAACGAAGAAACCAGCAGTAGCGGATACGCGTCGCGGCCGCAACAGCACAGAGCACGGCGAGCACGAGCACGAACGGCGACCGGGAGTTGGCAAAGCGAGCGAGCACGTCCGTGATGATGAGCAGGTCGAGCAGCACGTACATGAACACGATCGAGCCGAGCGTGTAGTTCCAGGTCGCGTTCACCCCCGCAAACGGGGCATGCGCGTTCGAGTGAGCAGACATGAGTGTCAGCATACGGGCAGAAACGGGCGCAAAAAGCACGCGGTGGTGCCGAAAGCTAGACCTGTGACAAATGTCACGGGTGACCGGTGTAGATCTGCACGGCGAAGCATGAGGTGCGGCACTATTGCGGCGAGCGCACCTGCGAAATCATTGGGGTACCGCAGCACTTCTCCGCTGCCCGCACACCGTGATCCACACCCCACGAAAGGCCGTCATGATTGACACGCTTCAGGATTTCACCGCTTCATTTCCCGAGTTTCTACAGTGGCTCGGGGTCATGATCATTGCTGCCATTCCGTTCGTCGAGTCATACTTTGGGTCGGCGGTCGGCGTGATCGTCGGCATCAACCCGGCGATCGCGATCGGCGCAGCGATCATTGGCAACATTGTTTCGATGCTTATCTTTGTACTCTCGGCGCACGGGATTCGGGCGAAGGCTACAGAGGGCAAGGCTCCAAAGGAGCTCACCCCGAGCCGCGCGAGGCTCAAGGCACGCTTCGACCGCTACGGCGTGCCAGGAGTGAGCTTGCTCGGCCAGCTGGCCCTCCCGAGCCAGATTACCTCGGCGGCGATGGTGTCATTCGGCGCTCCGAAGAACCAGGTGATTCTCTGGCAGATCATCTCGATCATCATGTGGGGCATCATCTTCGGTGTACTTGCGACGCTCGGTATCTCTGCGCTGCAGCGCTAGTCAGGTTGCAGGCTGGGCAGCCCCGCTCCCCTGGTGGGCGGGGCTGCCTCACGTGTGTGCGCAGCAGCGCGATCCGCCAGATCCACACAACGTTCAGTATTCTTCAGTGCATTCACCGACTCCGCCGCCGAGCACTCCCCCAGCCTTGCTCGCGCCCCTCCCACTCGGCCCGGGAGGCACACCGAATAGAGGCGATATCCTCGGAAATGGCACTGAACGTTGCTTAACCCTTTCGGTGTCCCGTGTAATGGGCTGAGAACACGTCAGCGATGACCGGCGACACGATTCGCCGCGAAGGGGGCAACGATGCCAGGCACGATCCACGAAGCGGGGGGACGACCCGCGCGGGTATCCGCCGCCGCAGTGGCGCGCGCCTCCGGGGTCTCCCCCGCGTCAGTCAGTTACGTGATGAACGGCCGCCCCGGCGTCTCCGACGAAACCCGGCGCCACGTCGTGCAGGTAGCGAATGAGCTCGGCTTCCGCCCCTCCGGGAAAAACGCCGGTCGCGATCCGCTCCTCACCAGAGTCGTAGGCCTCATCCTCCCCAACATCGTCAACCAGATGTACACAGGATGGGCGCAGCACATCATCAGCGCCACAGCAGCCAAGGGCTTCGAGGTGTTTGTTGCCACGACCCAAGACGACCCCGAAGCCCTCGCACAGGTTGCCGGGACACTCGCTGCCCGCAACGTCGACGGCGTCATCATCGCCGCGGCGCTCCGCGAGGATTCACGCGCCCTCCGCACGCTCCGCCACAGCCGGATCCCGTACGTCTGTCTATCCAGGCGATCCGACCACCTGCCTGGCGACTTCGTTGGCATCGACGACGATGCCGCGGCAACAGAGCTCATGAACCACGTGCTCGCCCACGGGTACCGTGACATCGCGACGGTCATCGGGCCGAGATTCTCGACTGCGTCGCTCGCGCGCGAGCACGCGTTCGTGCGCACCGCCCAGGCAGCCGGCGTCACCGTGACCGGGTCGTGGAAGGTGAGCACTCGCTTGAACGCCGATGGCGGGCGGATCGCGGCAGAGCAACTCCTCGATTCGGATCGACCACCGCGTGCCATCGTCTGCGGGTCAGATGAGATTGCGATCGGGGTGATGGAGCACGCGCTCTCACTCGGCCTGCGCATCCCCGAGGACATCGCAGTGGTCGGCAGCGACGGCACCCCGCACAGTCGGTCGCGACTCATCGGCCTGACCACAATCGTGCAGCCGGTCAAGGAAATGGCCGAGCAGTCCTTCGCGCTCCTCCTCGACCAGATCACCCACCCCAGAACAACATTTACTCACTCGGTGTGCGAACACCGACTCCACCTCGGCCGCACCTGCGGCTGCCAACCAGACACAGCCGTCTAACCGCCGGTTTCTCCATCCAGGGCACCAAGCCCAGCCTTGTCGTGCCCCGATCAGAAAGCAGCCCCATGTCCAGCACAGTTTCCGCGCCAAAGATGCGGTCTCCAGAGCAGATCAACCGGGTCATTTTCCGGCGCATCATGCCCCTGTTGATCGCCGCATACGTCATGGCCTTCATCGACCGCACCAACATCGGGATGGCAAAAGACCGTCTCGAGATCGACATCGGCATCTCCGCCACGGCCTACGGCATCGGCGCCGGCCTGTTCTTCCTCACCTACGCGCTCTCAGAAATCCCGTCGAACCTGATCATGCACAAGGTCGGCGCCAGGTTCTGGATCGTGCGCATCATGATCACCTGGGGGCTGCTCTCCGCCGCCATGATGTTCGTGCAGGGCGAGTGGAGTTTCTACATCCTGCGGATGCTGCTTGGCATCGCTGAGGCCGGTCTCTTCCCAGGCGTGATCTACTTCATCACTCAGTGGTTCATGGTGAAGGATCGCGCGAAGGCCAACGGCATGTTCTTGCTCGGCGTCTCAGTCGCCAACATCATCGGCGCACCGCTCGCAGGCGTTCTGCTCAACCTCGACGGCGTCGCAGGCCTCCACGGCTGGCAGTGGATGTTCCTCCTCGAAGGCATCCCCTCCTGCTTCCTCGCGATCTTCATCTGGAAGTTCCTGCCGAACAAGCCAACCGAGGCGAAGTTCCTCACCAGGGAGGAGGCCGAGGATCTCGAGGCCCGCATCCTCGCAGAAGAGCTCGCCGGCGCCGAAGCCTCTGGTAACTCAAAACTGCGACACGTCCTCAAAGACAAGCAGATCCTGCTCGTCGTCGCGATCTACTTCACCCACCAGATCGCTGTCTACGCACTCAGTTTCTTCTTGCCGTCGATCATCGGCAGCTACGGCACACTCAGCACGATCCAGATTGGTCTGCTCACCTCAGTGCCGTGGATCTTCTCCGCCGTCGGCGCGCTCCTGCTGCCGCGACTAGCGACCACGGCCACGCGCTCAAGGATGATCGCCACGACCACCATGGTCGGCATCGTGGCAGGGTTCACCCTCGGCGCGCTTGGCGGGCCGCTGCTCGGCATGCTCGGCTTCTGCCTCGCAGCATTCAACTTCTTTGCACTGCAGCCGATCCTCTTCACTTACCCAGCGACAAGGCTCTCAGGCGCGGCACTCGCAGGCGGCATCGCCTTCGTGAACACGATCGGCCTACTCGGCGGCTTCCTCGGCCCGTACATCATGGGCTTCATGGAGGGACTGACAGGCAGCAAGGTCGCCGGCCTCTGGTTTGTTGTCGCGATGTGCGTCATCGGTGCCGTGCTCACCCGCTTCCTCAAGCGGGGCGCTGAAAACCCCTCCACCGCAGCCCTCGCCCCGCACTAGCGGCCCCGTTTGTCCTCCCCGCAGCTCAGCAGAAAGTGACCCTTCGCATGACCACCAACAAGCTCGACCTCACCGGAACCCGCGTCCTCGTCACGGCCGGCGCCGCCGGTATTGGCCTCGCGATCGCAACCGAGTTCCGTGCACTCGGCGCACGCGTCCTCGTGACTGACATCAGCAGCGACGCGGTCGAAGCGGCGCAGGCCGAGGGCTTCGCCGCCGCCGTGAGTGATGTCTCCGATGAGCAGCAGGTCGTCGCGCTGGCCGAGCAGGTCGCTGCGGAGCTCGGTGGGCTCGACGTTCTCGTGAACAACGCCGGGATCGCCGGGCCCACCGGCCCGATAGAGAGCCTCGACTCGGAAGCCTGGCGCGCCACCTTCGACGTGAACGTCCACGGCCAGTTCTACTGCATCAAGCACATGCTCCCGCTGCTTCGGCAATCACCAGACGCGAGCATCATCAACCTCGCGTCCGCCGCCGGCCGCCTGGGAATGGCTGGCCGGAGCCCATACTCGGCATCAAAGTGGGCCGTGGTCGGGCTCACCAAGACTCTCGCGATCGAACTCGGGTCGGAAGGGATTCGTGTGAACGCGATCTGCCCTGGCGCGGTGAACGGCCCGCGCATCCAGTCAGTCATCGAAGCGAAGGCGGAGATGCTCGGGCAGTCAGTCGCCGAGGTATCTGCCCTCTACCACGGGCAGTCGTCACTGAACCGCCTCGTTGAGGCCCAGGACATCGCGGACATGGCAGTGTTCCTCGCGAGCCCACTCGCACGCATGGTCAATGGCCAGGCCATGGCCATCGACGGCAACACCGAAAAGCTGTACTGATCCGGTCACGCAGCTGAGACCCGCCCACCACTCCCATAAAGGAACCCGAATCATGGCAACCGCACGCAAGGTCATCATCACCTCAGCCGTCACCGGCGCGATCCACACCCCCTCGATGTCCCGACACCTCCCAGTCACGGCCGATGAGATCGCAGACGCCGCAATCGGGGCAGCCGAGGCCGGCGCGTCGATCGTGCACATGCACGCACGCCACCCCGACGACGGTCGCCCCTCGCAAGATCCGGCGCACTTCGAACCGATCCTTGCGCGGTTGAAAGCAAACACCGACGCCGTCATCAACATCACCACCGGCGGCTCCCCGCACATGACCGTCGAGGAGCGGATGCGCCCCGTGATGGCGTTTTCCCCCGAGCTTGCCTCACTGAACATGGGCTCCATGAACTTCGGACTGTACCCGATGCTCGACCGCTTCTCCGAGTTCGCACACGAGTGGGAGCGCGAGGGCCTCGAAAACTCCCGTGACCTGGTGTTCAAGAACACCTTCGCCGACATCGAGCGCATCCTCGAGATCGGCAACGCGAACGACACCCGCTTCGAGTTCGAGTGCTACGACATCTCGCACCTCAACAACCTGGCGCATTTCCAGGCCCGAGGCCTTGCCCGAGGCCCGCTCTTCGTGCAGTCGGTGTTTGGCCTACTCGGCGGCATCGGCGGGCACCCCGAAGATCTCATGCACATGCGCCGCACCGCTGACCGACTCTTCGGTGACGCTTACGAGTGGTCGATTCTGGGAGCCGGGCGCAACCAGCTGCCGCTCGCCACGATCGGCTCAGCCATGGGGTCGCACGTACGCGTCGGGCTTGAGGACTCGCTCTGGATTGGTCCGGGGCAGCTCGCCGTCTCAAATGCTGAGCAGGTCTCCCGGATCCGCACCATCCTTGAGGCGCTGAACTTCGAGGTTGCAACTCCCGACGAGGCACGCGATCTGCTGCAGCTCAAGGGCAGGGACAAGGTCGGCTTCTAAACCCCCAGCACTACCCGCACCACCGAAACACCACCCCAGAGCACACGCAGCCGACCAACGCACACGCGGCCTACATGTAGGCGGCGTGTGCTCCGGTCGAAAGCGTGTGCTTCGGGCCACCGGTGAGGCCGGGCCGGGCCGGGCCAGGCCAGGCCGGGCCAGGCCGGGCCGGGCCGGGCCAGGCCGGGCCTGGCTACTCTCCAAGGAGCTCGCACAGCCTGAGCGCGAGCGAGATTTCTAGGCTGTTTTGTGGCCGTGCGCCGCGATCCTGTTCGAAGCGGCCGACCCGTTGCCGCACGGTGTTCCGGTGCAGGCCGAGTTCCTCTGCGGTCCGCGAGATGTTGCCTCCCGTTGCGTAGTACGTTGCCAGGGTGTCACGCATTGCTGCGTTTGCCTCGCCACAGCTTGCGATGGGGCCGAGCACGTTCCGCGTCCAGGTGAGGGCACCTTTGGGATCGTGCATCATCAGCGACAGGATCCCAACATCTGGGTCGCCAAAAGAGACGATCCTATCTTCGCGATACCGCTGGGTGCCGAGTGCGACGATTCGCGCCTTGGCAGCCTGCTCATGACTCTGACGAAACCCGTGGATACCGTGGCCGGGAGCACCGATCGTGACGCGGATGTTGCGTGCTTCCTCTGATGCGGCAAGGGTTTCGATGCGTGCGAGCGTCTCGGGGTCGAGCTCACCCGACGGGATTGTCGCCCAGGCCCAAGCTGTCGAGGGGTCTGCAGCGGTGATGAGCGGCGGTCGCGTTGACCGGACGATCGAGGCCATGCGGCGTAGCAGTTGGTCGACTCGTTGCTGGTCTTCGGTGTCGTTGGTTTCGAGTTCGAGCCAGGCGATGAACGCGATGTGCTGCTGCTCTAGCTTGTATTTCGTGCGAGTTTCGAAGCCCGCAACCGAGATGGCTTCGCCGCGCAACACTTTCATCACAGCTGCCGCGTTGGTGACCGCGCGTGCCGTCCACCAGCGCGACTGCTCTGCGACGTGCACCTTCGTGACGTACTGCAAGATCCAGTCGAAGTAGTCGTGCGTGACCTCTGTCACGAGCCGCACGAGGTTCATCTGGAGCTCTTTGTCCTCGAGCTCGAGCTGGTCGACCGCGTCGATCCCGCGTCGCACGCACATCGCCTGCCCGAGATAGTAGGCGTGAGTGAGCGAGCCAAGCGGGATGTCCCGCTGGGCCAGGCGGATCGCGTATTCCACGGCGCCCGTGTTTGGCTGCATCGAGTCGACCCCGATGTCGTTGGTGAGCACGTGCCCGAGGGTCCAGACGTTGCCGTCGATGCTCGCGTGGAGGATCTCGATGAGTTGCGCGTCTTGCGCGAGGCCCGCGACACGTTCGGCGAGCAACTCCGTCATTTCCTCTACGATTTGGGGCGCCATTGCCTGGAGCTTGCGCCCGGCCTGCGCCACGAGTTCGCGCATTTGCACATCGGTTCCGAGTGGGCTCATGGGGCATACACCTCGATCTTCGGAGCGCTTCCCTGCGCAAGGTATGTGAGCGCGCGATGCGCGGAGTTGTATCCTCCCATGCCGTGTATGCCGGGGCCCGGAGGCGTGGCCGCCGAGCACAGGTACACACCTGGTACGCCGGTGTCGTAGGGCTGGGCGTTGAGCCTGGGCCCGAGGAGAAACTGCAGCGGCGATTTCGCACCGGTGAGAATGTCGCCGCCGACGAAATTCGGGTTCTCGGCTTCGCTCTCGGCGGGGGTGCGCGTGCTCAGCGCGACAATCCGCTCACGGAAGCCGGGCGCGAAGCGCTCAATCTGCGAGATTATCGCCTCGGTCGCGTCGCCCGTGTACCCGGTCGGCACGTGCGCGTAGGCGTAGATCGGTTGGAGGGAACCGTTCGCGCGCGTGGGATCGGCTGCCGCCTGCTGCCCGACGAGCACGAAGGGCCGCTCGGGCATCTTTCCGGCGGCGACCTGCGCTTCAACCGCGATGATTTCCTCGGCTGTGCCACCGAGGTGCACGGTGCCCGCCTGCGCGATCTCGGGGTCGCGCCATGGGATCCCGCCGTCGACTGCGAAATCCACTTTGAAGGCGGCCGGTCCCGGTGTGAACGAGCGGTAGGCGCGACGTGCGCCATGCGGTTGCTGCTCAGCGAGGATGCCCGCGGCGGCGCGCGGGTGCACGTCGAGGATCGTAATGTCACGTGGCGGGAGCTCATAGAGCCTGTTGACACGTACCCCTGTCTCGAACTTCACACCGAGGCTGTGCAGCAGCCGGATATGCGCGTCGGTGAAGCGGCCGGTGCCGCCTTCGACGACGGGCCACCCGACTGCATGGCCGGCGATAATGATGCCCGCGCCAATGCCAGTCACGAGCGGCAGCGTGAGGGGCTGCAGCGCGTGCGCGGCGACGCCCATGAACAGGGCTCGGGCTCGCTCCTCGCGGAACAGTTTCCCGACGAGCGCGGGCGGTGGGCCTGCGACGAGCCCCATGCGCGCGAGCAGCAGGGGATGCCTCGGGACCCTGAGCATCGGCGACATGATCACCGACGACAACCTGTCGAAGGCGTCCGCGAGCGGCCCGAAGGCCGCCGACCAGCGCCCGCCGTCGCGACCGAGACCGGCAGCGGTGTCCCGCACTGAGGTACGCAGGATGCCGGGCGCACCCGAATCAAGCGGGTGTGCGGCGTCGATCGGCGCGTGTGCCCAGCGCACACCCATCGCCCTGAGGTCGAGGGTGTGGAAGAAGGGGGACGCGGGAGCCATGGGGTGCACTGCCGCGCAGTGATCCTGCACGAGCCCCGCGAGGGGGGACTCGACTGAGCGAGCTCCCCCTCCGAGCTGGTTCGCGGCCTCAACAACGGTGACCTCGACACCGGCGCGGGCGAGCACGGTCGCGGCAGCGAGCCCGTTCGGCCCGCTGCCGACAATGACCGCTGTCGTCATCGCTTGATGACCTCCACGAGCGTCTCCGATTCGGCGACGAACTGGTTGAGCGCCTGCGTGTTCACGCCGAGCGTGACCGCGTCGTCTTCGGGTTCGGGCAGGGCGTCCGGGCCGACAATATCTGTCG
The DNA here is from genome assembly GCA_017990305.1 of Leucobacter sp. Taxonomy (GTDB): domain Bacteria; phylum Actinomycetota; class Actinomycetes; order Actinomycetales; family Microbacteriaceae; genus Leucobacter. Next base: position 460 of record JAGNOB010000020.1, on the reverse strand, counting down.
CGGTGAACTGCAGCTTCTCGAACTCGGGCGAGCGCCAGGTGACGGTGAGCGGGATCGGGCCCTCGGGCAGCCACGGCTGCGCCTCGGCCGCGTCTTTCACCTGCCAGCGGCCGGTCTCGACGACGCCGAGGGCCGCGTCGATCATCTTGTAGTTCTGGAAGCCTCGCCAGAGCGCCTCCGACTCAGCCCAAGCAACGATGAACTCGCCCGGCTCGAACTGCGCCTGCTCCTGAATCGCTGCGATGAGTTCTTCGTTATGGAAGTGGCCCTCACCGAAGTTGAAGCCGATCATCGCGTTGCAGGCGAACTCGCCCTCACGCACCCGACGGTGATCGACGTCTGGCACGTTCTTCAGCAGGATGGAGAACAGCCCGCGGCCCTGCGTGTGCAGCGCTCGCCACGCGAGCGACATCTCGAAGAACGCCTCCGCCTGGATGTAGGGCATGCCCATGGCCTGGAA
>JAGNOB010000317.1 GCA_017990305.1 Leucobacter sp. | reverse complement strand
TCAGCCGTCTTCGCCGCGGGAGTCTTGGTCGTTGTCGCTGCTGCCACGCAACTTCCTCTCAGATCTCGTCGGTGTGCGTCCTAAAAACTGCGCACACCATGAAAACCCATGTCAAGCCCGCAGTATTACCGCGACGATTGAAATGGGTTCGTAGGGTCTATTATTGCACGGCTGGGCCGTCGTTCGGTTCAGGGCCCTCCTGACGCTCCGCGAGGAAGCGCTCCAACTCACTTGCAAGCTGGTCTGCCGTTGGCATTGTGCCGTCTTCTCCGAGCAGGGAAACTCGCTCACCCTGTGCCTCAACGTACTGGTCAAAGCGTCGCTCAAGATTGATCAACATCTCTTTCGAGTCTTCGTTCTCAGCTATTTGACGATCCACTTGGGCACGGAATTCTTGCGCGCGTTCGCGCGCCTCATCAGTAGCGAAGAGCAGTCCAGTCGCTGCCATGATGTTGTCAAGTGAGGCCGTCAATAGTTCTGGATACTCGTTGTTCGCAAGGTAGTGAGGAACCAGGTGGGCGAACCCAACAACCTCCTCGCCTACCCCGTGCAGGCGGTACTCCAACAAGTGGACAACGCTCGCGGGGAGACGCGTTGTCGGCTTCCATACCGAGCGCTCCAAAAGATCGTCGCGGGAGCCGCTCACCGTTCCGACAATGGGGCGAGTGTGAGGCACTGGCATCGGGACCGCCTGCACCCACGTCGTTATTGACACCTCGAACTCGTGAACCAGCAGCAGCACCGTGTCAACGAAGGCCTCCCAGCGGAAGTCGGGTTCAAACCCCGACAGCAACAGGAACGGCGCGCCCAGCTCGTCACACGCGAGGCTCAGAATGAGCTCCTCGGGGCTGTAGTCAGTGAAATGGTCTTCGTTGAACGTGATGAGGGGTCGTCGCGCACGGTAATCAAGCAGTTGGTCTGCGTCGAAGCGAATGAGCTCCTGCGGTTTGCACCGCTCCCACAGATACTGTTCGAGTTGCGAGACCGCGTTCCCCGCATCACTCGAACCTGAAAGCGCTACAACGAGCGGGAGCCCCTTCGCGACACTCGCGCGGCGCTCCTCGTATACGGCAGAGAAGAGAGAATCGGTCACCGTTCCATTGTACGAAACCCACCGCTGAACGGGCTGAAATGCGCGACAAGCGAACACCCAAGGTTCCGCTCCCGGGCAAGCACATAAGTAGTAGGCTAAAAGATGCGCGCCGCTTACCGGGCGGATCAGGCATTGAACGAAGAGAACCGAGGGAGACCCCACTTGGCCGAGCACCAGTTTGACATTGTAGTTCTTGGTGGCGGAAGCGCCGGATACGCCACTGCAGTCCGAGCCACGCAGCTCGGGATGACCGCGGCGATCATTGAGAAGGACAAGCTCGGGGGCACCTGCCTTCACCGCGGCTGTGTTCCGACGAAGGCGCTCCTCCACTCCGCAGAGGTCGCAGACGTCGCCCGCGAAGGCGCGACCTACGGCATCAACTCAAGCGTTGAGTCGATTGACATCACCGCGGTGAACGGCTTCCGTGAGAAGCTCGTAGCCTCCAAGTTCAAGGGCCTGCAGGGCCTCATCAAGGCGAACGGCATTACCGTGTTTGCTGGCGAGGGTCGCCTCACCGCTGCGAACACCGTGCAGGTCGGCGAGGACACCGTCACAGGCAAGAACGTCGTACTCGCTTCGGGCTCGTACTCGCGTTCGCTGCCGGGCCTCGAAATCGGGGGCCGCGTTATCACTAGCGAGCACGCTCTCGAGCTCCAGGAGATTCCGAACAAGGTCATTGTTCTCGGCGGCGGCGTCATCGGTGTCGAGTTCGCGAGCGTCTGGCGCTCATTCGGCGCCGAGGTCACGATCATTGAAGGCCTCCCCCACCTCGTCCCGAACGAGGAAGAGTCTGTCTCGAAGCAGCTTGAGCGTGCGTTCCGCAAGCGCGGAATCAACTACAAGCTCGGCGTCCGCTTCCAGGGCGTCACACAGGATGATTCGAGCGTCACCGTCACTCTTGAGGACGGCACCACGATCTCTGCTGACTACCTACTCGTCGCGGTTGGCCGCGGCCCCGCCACCCAGGGCCTCGGCTACGAGGAAGCCGGCATCGAGATGGACCGCGGCTTCGTGCTCACGAACGAGCGTCTCGCGACGAATGTCGCCGGCGTCTACGCCGTAGGCGATATCGTCCCCGGCCTACAGCTCGCGCATCGCGGCTACCAGCAGGGCATCTTCGTCGCTGAAGAGATCGCGGGTCTGAACCCCGTCGTTGTCGCCGATGTGAACATCCCGAAGGTCACCTACTGCGACCCCGAGATCGCGTCTGTTGGTCTCACCGAGGCGAAGGCAGCGGAGCAGTACGGCGCTGAGAACATCACTGCCTACGAGTACAACCTCGCGGGCAACGCAAAGAGCTCGATCCTCGGCACCGCCGGAACCGTAAAGGCTGTCCGCCTGAACGATGGCCCCGTGCTCGGTGTACACATGATCGGTGCCCGCGTCGGCGAGCTGGTCGGCGAAGCACAGCTGATCGTGAACTGGGAAGCGTACCCGGAGGATGTCGCACCGTTCATCCACGGTCACCCCACGCAGAACGAGACCATCGGGGAAGCGATGCTCAAGCTCGCCGGCAAGCCCCTGCACGCCATCTAAGCCCGCCTCACGGCTGCGGCGTCACAAGCTAGTTACGAAGAAACTTTTAGAAGGAGAATCACGATGAGTGAATCGGTAGTCCTCCCCGCGCTGGGCGAGAGCGTCACCGAGGGGACGGTGACCCGCTGGCTGAAGCAGGTCGGTGAGACCGTGGCGGTCGACGAGCCGCTACTCGAGGTCTCAACCGACAAGGTGGACACCGAGGTTCCCTCGCCTGTCGCCGGCGTAGTCGAGCAGATCCTGGTTCAGGAAGACGAGACAGCCGAGGTCGGCGCAGTACTCGCAGTCATCGGCGACGGAAGCGGATCGGGCGCAGCTCCGGCTGCTCCCGCAGCTGAGCCCGCTGCGGCCGAAGCAGCTCCTGCTGCAGCACCGGAGCCCGCAGCCGAGCCGGCACCTGCCGAAGCAGCCCCAGCAGCCGAGGCAGCACCTGCCGCACCGGCTCCCGCAGCGGGTGGCGACAGCCAGGACATCGTACTGCCGTCGCTCGGTGAGTCGATCACTGAGGGTACTGTGACGCGCTGGCTCAAGGAGATCGGCGACTCGGTAGAGGTCGACGAGCCCCTACTCGAGGTCTCGACCGACAAGGTAGACACCGAGGTTCCGTCGCCTGTCGCAGGCATCCTCCAGGAGATGCTTGTCGGCGAGGATGAGACCGTTGAGGTTGGGGGCGTGCTCGCACGCATTGGAAGCGGCGCTGCACCCGCGGCCGCAGCTCCAGCACCGGCTGCAGAGGCACCGGCTGCTCCCGCAGCTGCCCCTGCGGCTCCGGCTGCTGCACCCGCAACCCCTGCTCCGGCACCCGCCGCTGCTCCGGCGCCCGCCGCTGCTCCTGCGCCAGCCGCAGCTCCGGCACCCGCTGCCGCTCCGGCGCCCGCACAGGCTGCACCGGCTGCTGACGCTGGCGGCTACG
>JAGNOB010000316.1 GCA_017990305.1 Leucobacter sp. | reverse complement strand
GTGGTGGGCGGTCGGATATGTCGCGGGACTCGGCGTCATCGGTTTGTGGCAGTGGCGGTCGGGCTACGGCCCGCGCCGCAAGACCGCGACGGCCGCAGATGCAGAACACGCCTAACTGGTCACGTCCCGTGCCGCGGGAGGGGCGCTATTGTGCCCCGGCAAAGCCCTGCTGACGCCAGGCTTCATAGCTCGCGATCGCCGCGCAGTTCGCAAGGTTCATTGACCTCGGGCCCGGCAGCATCGGGATGCGCAGGCTGTCGGTGATCGCCGCGTGCTCCAGGATCTCGGTGGGCAACCCGGTGGGCTCGGGGCCAAACAGCAGCACGTCGCTTGGCTCGTATCGCACATCGGTGTACGGGCGGGTCGCGTGTGCGGTGAAGGCGAAGACCCTCGCCGGTTGCAGCGCGGCCATCGCAGCCTCGAACGAATCGTGCAGGTGCACGACCGCCATGTCGTGGTAATCGAGTCCCGCACGACGCAGCTTCGAATCTTCGAAATCGAAGAGCGGGTTCACGATGTGCAGCTCAGCGCCGGTTCCGGCTGCGAGGCGGATCGTGTTGCCTGTGTTGCCGGCAATGCGGGGCTCGAAGAATAGGATGCGGGTCACCACTGAATAGTACTCCCGCTCATTCCACGCCACCGACACCCCCGCATTCGCTCGTGTGTTAGGAATGAAGTCAACACGGGCACGTTGCCCGCGAACAAAGGAGTGCGGGCATGCGTATCGGGAAAACACTGGGTGTTGCCGCGGCAACGGGGGCTGCCATTGCCGGAGGGGCTTGGCTGTGGCGAAACCAGGGTGACATTGCGTTCAGCAGGCCAGTGAATGAGTGGACGTTTACCCACATGAACCGTGTCATGCCGACTGAGGCTGTCCCCCGGCCCGGTCTGTCGCGACCGCTGCCGCCGTCTGCGGCTCCATTCGGTCTCGCCGGCGTCCGCTACACGTTTGGTGGCAGGCAGCGATCGATCGATGAACTCCATCGCCGCACGCACACCACCGCATTTCTTGTGGCGCACCGCGGCGAGATCATTCACGAAAGCTATCCGGGAAGGTTTGCGTCGCCCACGGCTCGCTTCCAACTGTTCTCACTAACAAAGTCAGTCACTTCAATGCTCATCGGCATTGCGCTCGAACGCGGCGAGATCGGTGCCCTGAGTGACAGGGTTCGGGACTATGTCCCAGAGCTCGCTGACTCTGGGTACGGAGACGTTACCCTTGGCGACCTGATGAACATGTCGAGCGGCGTTGGTGGTGTCGAGGATTGGACGGTGCCAGACGCTCCGATCCGCCGTTTCGAAACCGCGGTGAGCACGGGCGGCTCTGTCCTCGACGTCATTCGGTCCACCCCGAAGCTTCGTGAACCCGGCACAGCATTCAACTACTCGACGATTGACACACACGTCATCGGCTGGCTGCTGGAGGCGGCGACAGGCCGCACACTTGCCGAGTACGCGACCGAGCAGTTGTGGCACCCGATGGGCGCAGAATCCGACGCATTTTACTTCCTCACCCGCGGCAAACCCCGCACCGCACTTGGCGGGGGTTCCCTCAACGCGACCGTCCGCGACCTCGCTCGTGTTGGCGTCGTTATGGCGGCCGGCGGCCGCGTCGGTGAGGCACAGCTTGTTCCTGAGGCGTGGGTTGAGCGAAGCCGCGGCTCGGCGCTCCCGCATTTGCAGGTCGGTGCTCTCGTCGACGGCGGCGGCGACGCGCACTATGGCTATTCGAATCAGTGGTGGACGCTCGGCGGCGAGCGTCGCGCTTTCACGGGTCTTGGCGTGCATGGCCAGTTCCTTTGGATCGATCCCGACAGCGAGACGGTGATCGTAAAAACGAGCGCATGGAACGATCCCGATGACGACGTCCGTTCGCTAGAAACCAGCATCGCGCTCGAAGCGATCGTGCTGGCGATCGAGTCTGCTCACTAGCGTCACCCTCACTCCATGCCCTGCCCGCGTACGCGCGCGGGCACGGCACAGCGACCCGAACACATTTATTGCATGCAATATCCTGGATTGCATGCAATACTTGTGTCATGAGCACATACGACACCCTCAAACAGCTCGTAGTATCGGGAGCAATCGAGCCCGGGAGACGACCCTCGGAGGCTGAGTTGGCGAGCCAGCTCGGAGTCAGCCGCACTCCCGTGCGCGAGGCACTCCAGCGCCTCGAGGGCGACGGACTCGTGATCGCGCAGGGACGCGGCGTGCGTGTCCGCATCATGGAAGTGAACGAGGTCGCAGACCTGCTTATGGCGCGCGCGGGCCTGGAAGGCTGGGCCGCTTCTCTCGCCGCCCAGCGCGTTGCGAGCGGCGAGATACCGCCAGCGCGACTCAAGGAACTCGAGTCTCTCGCCGACTCGACAGACGATCTCACGCGCTCAGGGGATCTCGTCGGTGGCGCAGACGCCAACCGCGAGTTTCACCGCGCCATCGTCGCACTCACTGAGAATCCCGCGATCATGCACACCTTGGATCAGTGGTGGGACAGGGTCACCGTGAGCACCCGGCACACGCTGCACACGCTCGAACGGGTCGACGGCGTTGACCACGAACACCGCACCGCACTTCGGGCGATCACGGCTGGTGACTCAGACGAGGCACGAGCCGCCACCGAGCACCACATTCTTGCGACCAGAAACACCCTACTCACGCTCAACTAAAGGAGATCTCATGCCCACACACGACTACGCCATCACGATCGCTTGGACCGGAAATACGGGAACAGGGACGTCGAACATCCGCTCATACTCACGCAACCACGACATCACGGCGGCGGGCCTTCCGCCCATCGAGGCTTCCTCTGATCCGGCTTTCCGCGGGGACCCTACCCGTTGGAACCCTGAGCAGCTCTACGTGGCCGCCATCGCGCAGTGCCACATGCTCTGGTACCTCGGATTGGCAGCAAACGCCGGGGTCGTGGTCACCGCATACGAGGACAACCCCACTGGCGTCATGATCGAGGAGGCTTCCGGCGCTGGTCAGTTTGAGAGCGTTACCCTGAACCCCCGCGTCACCATCGCGCCCGGCAATGATGCCGCTCTCGCCGAATCGCTGCACGGTCGCGTTGCGGACTACTGCTTCATCGCGCGCTCAGTGAACACACCTATCGGCCACAACGTCACCATCGAGCACTCGGCCTGACACCAACCCAGCCCGTGGTCCCGCGAAGGCCCAGCTTGCTGCTGTCCGCGGCGCCTGTTCCGCCAACTTCGGTGGAACAGGCGCCGCTCAGCTGGTTACAACGCCATCCAGCAGAACAGGTGCTGGCCACTGTCTTTCGCGACCTGGGCAAGCCCACGCCACGACGAGAGCAGCTGCAGCAACTCTTCTGGGTCGCCTGCGCCCCAGAACTCCTCGGTCTGCGACCACGGTTCAACGACCTCGGCGAGCTTCGCGTTATCCGCACCAGCGAGGGCGTCAACAAACGCGTCGGGCATTGAGACGACCCAGGCAAGCTCATGAGCTGGGTCGCTCACGAGCCGCGCCCACTCCTTTGCCGCGGTGATCTCTTCGTACGGCCTACCGGTGAGGAGTGCCATG
>JAGNOB010000315.1 GCA_017990305.1 Leucobacter sp. | reverse complement strand
CAAGCCGACCATGAAGCTCCGCGACATCCTCGGCGTGCTGCGCGACACGTACTGCCGGAAGATCGGCGTCGAGTACATGCACATCCAGGATCCCGAGGAGCGCACCTGGCTGCGCAATCAGCTCGAGGTTCCCTACGCGAAGCCGAGCTCCGAGGAGCAGGTCCGCATCCTTGAGAAGCTCAACGAGGCCGAGGCGTTCGAGACCTTCCTGCAGACCAAGTATGTCGGCCAGAAGCGCTTCAGCCTGGAGGGCGGCGAGTCCGTCATCCCGCTGCTCGACGCGATGCTCATTGATGCTGCAGAGGACGGCGTCGACTCTGTCGACATCGGCATGGCCCACCGCGGCCGCCTGAACGTGCTCTCGAATATCGCTGGCAAGACCTACGGCCAGATCTTCCGCGAGTTCGAAGGAACCGCGCAGAAGACCGGGTCGGGCGACGTGAAGTACCACCTCGGCACCTCCGGCGTCTTCACTGCCCCGAACGGCACGCAGGTGCCGATCCACCTCGCAGCGAACCCATCACACTTGGAGACCGTCAACGGCGTGCTCGAGGGCATCGTGCGTGCGAAGCAGGATCTCAAACCGATTGGATCGTTTACGACCCTCCCGATCCTCATCCACGGCGATGCCGCGATGGCCGGCCAGGGTGTGGTCTATGAGACGCTGCAGATGTCGCAGCTGCGCGGATACCGCACAGGCGGCACCGTGCACATCATCATCAACAACCAGGTCGGTTTTACGACTCTGCCGCTCGACTCGCGCACGGGTATCTACTCGACCGACGTCGGAAAGGTTGTGCAGGCGCCGATCTTCCACGTGAACGGTGACGATCCCGAGTCAGTTGTGCGCGTTGCACAGCTCGCATACGAGTTCCGTCAGAAGTTCCACAAGGACGTCATCGTCGATCTCATCTGCTACCGTCGCCGCGGTCACAATGAGGGCGACGACCCGTCGATGACCCAGCCGCTCATGACTGACCTCATTGAGGCGAAGCGTTCAACGCGTCGTCTGTACTCTGAGGGACTCGTCGGCCGCGGTGACATCACGCAGGAGCAGTACGAGACCGCGAAGCAGGACTTCCAGAGCCGCCTCGAGCAGGCGTTCATGGAAACCCACGCCGCGCAGACCGGTTCGATCCCCGTGATCGACCAGTCGGGTATCGCCGAGCGCGAGGAGCCGGGCCAGATCTCCGGCGACGTGCTCGACACGGCCGTCGCAACCGAGGTCATTCACCGCATCGGTGACGCGCACGCGAACACCCCAGAGGGCTTCACCGTGCACCGCAAGCTGCAGCAGCTGCTCGCAAAGCGCAAGGAAATGAGCCGCTCGGGCGAGATTGACTGGGGCTTCGGCGAGCTCCTCGCGCTTGGGTCACTGCTCATGGAGGGCACCCCTGTGCGCTTCGCCGGCCAGGACGCTCGTCGCGGTACCTTCACCCAGCGCCACGCGGTCTTCCACGATCGCGAGAATGGCCAGGAATGGCTGCCGCTGCTGAACCTCTCTGAGGATCAGGCACGGTTCTGGATCTACGATTCGCTCCTCTCGGAGTACGCTGCGCTCGCATTCGAGTACGGCTACTCGCTGCAGCGCGAGGACGCACTCGTGCTCTGGGAGGCGCAGTTCGGTGACTTCGTGAACACGGCGCAGGCCGTGATCGACGAGTACATCGCTGCCGCCGAACAGAAGTGGGGCCAGCAGGCGTCGCTCGTCATGCTGCTCCCCCACGGCTACGAGGGCCAGGGCCCCGACCACTCGTCGGGCCGCATCGAGCGTTTCCTGCAGCTGTGCGCGGAAGACAACATGATCGTCACGCGTCCGTCGACGCCGGCGAACTACTTCCACCTGCTCCGCCGCCAGGCATACGCACGCCCGCGCAAGCCGCTGGTCGTGTTCACGCCGAAGTCGATGCTTCGCCTCCGCGGTGCGACATCGAGCGTAGAGGACTTCACGACCGGGCACTTCCAGCCCGTCATTGATGACCCGCACGTCACCGACCGGAACGCTGTACAGCGCGTGATCCTCACCTCGGGCAAGGTGTACTACGACCTCGAGGGTGCGCTCACGAAGACGCCGGATTCCCGTGTCGCAGTGGTCCGCGTCGAGCAGTACTACCCGATGCCCGTCATCGATCTCACCCGCATCATTGCGAGCTACCCGAATGCGGAGCTCGTGTGGGTGCAGGACGAGCCAGAGAACCAGGGGGCATGGCCCTTCATCTCTCTCGTCTTGGCGAAGCACCTCGCAAACGACCGCATCCGTGTGGTCTCGCGTGCCGCTTCTGCAGCTCCGTCGACGGGTTCGGCGAAGGTACACGCTGTCGAGCAGGAAGCGCTCCTCGCAGAAGCGCTCCGCTTCGACTAATTCGGGACACAGGGGGATCACGAATGACCACATGGCGCATGCCAATCGAAGGCCAACCGCAGGAGCGGATCTGGCTCGCGTGGCCAACTGCTGGCTACACGCTCGGTGATACCGAAGCCGAGGTGGAGAGCGCCCGCACGACGTGGGCAGCTGTCGCCAACGCCGCGAGCGAATTCGAGAGTGTGACCGTGGTCGTGAACCCAGGCGACGAGGCGATCGCCGCCCGATATTTGTCGGGTCAGATCGATCGCCTCGTCGCTCCTCTGAACGACGCTTGGATGCGCGACATCGGGCCGAGTTTCGTGATCGGTGACGATGGCTCCCTGGGCGCCGTGAACTTCAAGTTCAACGGCTGGGGCGGCCAGGACTGGGCCGAGTGGGACAAGGACGAGCACATCGGCCGGATCATCGCTGAGGCGGCTGGCGCGACGCTCGTCGATTCAGAGATGACGAACGAGGGTGGCGGGATCCAGGTTGACGGTACTGGCCGCGTCGTCCTTACGGAGACTGTCCAGCTCGACCCGGGTCGCAACCCGGGCTGGACGAAGGCCGACGTAGAGGCCGAACTGCTCCGCACTATCGGCACGGACCGGGCGATCTGGCTGCCACGCGGCCTGACCCGCGACCACGACACGTTTGGGACGCGCGGACACTCGGACATCCTTGCCGCTTTCACGTCTCCCGACATGTTGCTCATGCATCGACAGGACGCGTTGTCTCACCCCGATCACGAGATCGCGCGGGCGAACCGCGAGGTCGTTGAGCGCTACCGCGACGACAATTCGGACCAGTTCGAAATTGTGGATCTGCCCGCACCAGAGACGCTCCGCGACGACGAGGGCTTCGTCGACTACAGCTACATCAACCACCTCGTCGTCAACGGCGGCGTGCTCGCCTGCGCATTTGATGACCCCGCTGACGACCGCGCCCTCGGTGTGCTTCGTGAGGCGTACCCTGGCCGCGAGGTTGTGGCGATTGATGCGAGGCCGCTGTTTGCTCGCGGTGGCGGCATCCACTGCATCACGCAGCAGCAGCCCGCGCTGTAGCTCCTGCACGTACCCGGGTTCGCCCGGACACTCCCACCCAAACTCTGTACAATGTCACATGATGATTGCTTGGCGCGCAGCGACGCACGCGCCACGATCCACCACCACGATAAGGAACGATAGATGACCGAGAGCACTCTC
>JAGNOB010000314.1 GCA_017990305.1 Leucobacter sp. | reverse complement strand
GCGAGAACCCGAGAGGCGTGGTGACGGAGCTGGCCTGGCGCGCAGGTTCGCCCGGCTTGCGCAGGTCGCCTCGCGGCCAACGGTGCTGTTGCTGGCGTTCGCTCACGTCACGCTCCTGCTGTCGCTCGTCGCGATGTACACCGCGCTCGGGCCGCACCTCGGGCGCTTCGGCCTCGACCCGTCGCACGTCGTACTGCTGCGGCTCGTGGGGCTGCCAGGCATGTTCGCGTCGCTCCTCACCGGCCGACTCGCGAAGCGGATCGGGCTCGCAGGCGTCGCGCGCGCCGGCTTCGCCCTCGCGGCAGTTGGTCTGGCGCTCGAGGCGACCCTGGCGCAGTCCCTGCTCGGCGTAGCGCTCGCGAGCCTCGTGTTCGTCACCGGCGTCGCGCTTGCCGTGCCAGCGATGATCGGGCTGTTCGGCGAGAGCGCCGCGCCCAATCGGGCGAGCGGCATGGCGCTCAACGGTTTCGTGCTGTTCGTTGGGGCGAGCGTCGGCCCCATCGTGGCGCAACTGGGCTGGAGCTTCCAGTGGCTGCTCGCGGGCCTCGCCTGTGTGATGCTGATCAGCGTCGTGTGGCTGACAGTGTTCCGTCGCCTGAGCGCTCGTCGCGCCTAGGAAGGGTCGCGAACCACGCTTCCGTCTCCGCGGGCGAGCTGAGCCGCACGAGCGTGAGCTGCGGGTTTCTGGCGAGCGCCTCAGGCATCCGCTCCCGCCATGCGTTTCGCGTCTTCCGCTGCCAGGCGAGGATATTCTCCTCAGGGTCCCGGCTCACCAGGCGCAACAGTGATCCCTCGCGATTCCCGTTCCACAGCTCCGTGCGCCGCAAGCTGCGCGAGACCGTGCGGCGGATCAGCCTGCGCCGCGCGACGCGCCACGGATAGTCGAGCCAGACGGCGAGCTCGGCCCGCGGCTCGAGGATATCGCCGGCGCCCTTGCTCGTGTACTGCCACTCGGTGACCCATCGCTCGGTCGCCGCGAACGCGGCGACGTCGTCGAGGAACTCGGGCCGAGGTGTCCAATTCGGGCCGTGAAAGAGGGCGTCGATCTCCACGTGGTTGAGCTTCCAACGGTCGGCCAGTCGGCCCGCTAGGGTCGTCTTGCCGGAGCCGGTGAGCCCCGCGATGAGCACGCGATCTGGCACCCGAGTGGGCGCGGTCGGCGGTGAAGCAGCTGGGGAACTCATAGGGAAAAGTATCGCATTTGAGACAGAGAGAGGCTTCTCGCCGGCCTGTTGGGCACGTAGATTGAGTGCACAGCCAGACGGAACAGGCCGAAGGGAACCCAATGAAGAGCTCGCGCAGAGGCACCGGGGTTGCGTGCTTCACCGTGCGGGCGAATCGGTGCGCACGGGGGCTCGCCGTGGGAGTAGGTGTGCTCGCGAGCATTGGGCTGGCTGGGTGTGACCTGCTGCCAACGGCACAGACATGCGTGTCGTGGGTAGCGCACGAGACGCCGCAGGAGGCGTTCGATACGGCGGGTCTGGTCGTCGTGGGGCGGGTCGCACCCGCGCACACGACACGCACCGTGTTCGGCTATCGCGCAGCCGTCCACGAGGTAATGGTCACGCAGGTACTCAAGGGCGATGCTGAGGTGAAGGAACGCCTCGAGGTCGCGTCGACACCCATAACCTGCATGGGCGACGAGGTCTACCCGGAGGGCGACCCACTCGACGTTGCGGGCGATGTCGTGCTGTTCCTCACTGACACCGAAGCCACGGGAGAGTGGCGGTTAGTCACCCCCTTCGACGGGGTGCTCGAGGCAGGGCCGGACGGCGCGAGGCCCTCGCTCGACGCGTGGTAAGCGAGGAGCCTAGCGAGCCAGGAGCCTCGTGAGCGAGGGGCTTCGAGCCTGACTACAGCCCGAGGATCGCGCGTGCGATGAGGAAGTAGATGATGAGGCCGCTCGCGTCCACGAACGTCGAGATGAACGGGTTGGAGAACACGGCAGGATCCACCTTCACTGCGCGGGCGAGGAGCGGCATGCACCCGCCCACAGCCGCGGCAAGCGTACACACCGCGAGCAGCGTGAGCCCGATCACGAGGCCGATCTCGACAGAGAACGCGACGCCCGCGATTGCGAAGCCGAGCGCGCCGAGCAGGAGGCCCAGCATCGCGCCCGTGCGCAACTCACGCGTGAGTACCCGCCAGAAGTCTCGCGATGCGACGTCACCGAGCGCGAGCGCTCGCGTGACCGTCGTCGCAGCCTGGTTGCCGGTGTTGCCGCCGGTGCCGATGAGCAGCGGCACGAACAGCGCAAGCACGGTCACCTGCTCGATCGTCGCCTCGAACACCGACAGCACCTGCACGGTGAGCGTCGCTCCGACCGCGAGCACGAGCAGCCAGATGACGCGAGAGCGCACGAGCGCGCCGACGGGCGTCGAGAGGTACGGCCGGCGCAGCGGCTCGGTGCCGCCCTGGCGCGCGGCGTCCTCGCTCTCCTCGTGCTCGAGGATGCGGATCGCGTCATCGATGGTGAGCATGCCGACGAGGCGGTCTTCGCGATCCACAATCGGAAGCGCGAGCAGCGCACGATCCGCACAGCGGCGCGCGGCCTGCTCGGCGTCCTCGATCGCTCCCGCTGTGTGCACCGGGTTCATCATGTCGGAGACCACGATCGAACCGTCGACCGCGAGCAGCTCGCGCAGGCTCACGACGCCGACGACGTGCCGGGAATCGTCGAGCACGGGGATCGTGTAGACGGTCTCCGCGTCATCGAGCCGCCCGCGCACGCGCTCCATTGTCTCCGCGACAGTGAAGCTTGCCCGCGTCGAGACGTACTCGAGTGACATGCGCCTGCCCACGCTGCCCTGCGGGTAGCCGAGCAGCGCCGAGGTGAGTACTCGCTCCTGCTCGGGGAGGCCCCGCAGCAGCCGAGTCGCGAGCGCCGCGGGGACCTCGTCGAGCAGCCAGAGCCTGTCGTCGTGGTCGAGATCTGCGAAGAGTTGCGCGACCTCGGCGTCCTGGAGGCCGTGGAGCAGGTCGCTCTGCAGTGCCGGATCGAGAATCTCGAACACCTCGGCGGCGCGATCCTTGGGGAGGAGACGGTACATGACCGCGCGCTGCTTATCGCTTAGGCGCTCGAAGACAGGGATGATGTCGGGCGCGAGCAACGGGCTCAGTTCGCGCGTGATCGCGCTCAAATCGCGAGCCGCGTACAGCTGGCTGATGCTGTCGACGAGTTCGTCCTGGGACTTCGTCTGGGGGATCCGGACCTGTGCGGTGTCGGCTGGTGGCATGGTCATGGCGTCGCTCCTTCGCCGTGGGGCGCGCACGCGAGAGCGCGGCGCACGCAAAACAGAATGCGGGCGCGATGCGAATGCGGCGCCCGAGAGGGAGCCGGACGGCGAGTGAGCCGCTACGCCGTGGGGTGCGCGAAGCGGGCGAACACGAGATCCGGCCGAGGACTACAACTGTCACTGGTCACGGATATCACCTCACTTCGGTCGACTACACGGAACGGCAGCGCGAGACTGCACGAACGAACCCTATCAGCGGAAACACGGATGCGACAACACTGGGGCAGCGGAACCCGGTTGGGGTTTAGAGACGTTAAGGCCGCG
>JAGNOB010000313.1 GCA_017990305.1 Leucobacter sp. | reverse complement strand
GAGAACGCAATAACGACATCAATGTCGCGCCCGGCGAGAGAACCCACACCCCAAAAACGCATCGCGTCGAACGTGTCGCGGCTGGCAAGCACGATCGCTGTCGTGGCACCCCCGAGCACAGCTCCGATGGCAACACCGGCAAGCGTGATTTTTGCGGGGGTCGCGCGGCTGCCGCCAACCGAGCCAAGGACATAGACGACCACGGTTACCGCCGCTGCGCCGAGCATCGCGAACCACACGTACCCGAGCGGCGCCGTGATGCCGAGTATGCCAATCGCCACTGTGACGGCGAAAGCGGCCCCGGCGTTCACGCCGAGGATGCCTGGATCTGCAAGCGGGTTGCGGGTGAAGGCCTGAATAAGTGCACCGGAGAGCCCGAGAGCCGGAGCAACGACGAGTCCCGTCACGGTCCGCGGAATGCGTAGTTCGTGGATCGTCACGTGTGCCTCAACACTCGCGTCGTACGCCCACAGCGATTCGAGGATGGTTGTCGCGCTGATGGTGCGGGCTCCAACGCCGACGCTCAGCACGACGACGACAACCAGCACTGCACTGAGGGCGATGAAGCTTGCGGCTCGGGAGGCGTTGCCGCTGGCAAGACCGTCCCCCCTTTGCGCAGAGATATCGGTGGTCGCCGACGACGCCCGATCTGGTGGATGCGTGCGCACGGGCAGCTCCTTATGAATGGTTGAGTCCTTCGAGGGGCGGGCTCAGCGCGGTGGCCTCGCATCGGTTGTGATGCGAGGCCACCGCGCTGCCAGTACCCGCTCCGGCGCGAGGGGTACTAGCGTGCGACGAGCTCGGCGAGCTGCGGCACGAGGTTCTCAAGCGCCCACGGAATGTTCAGCGCGGTTGGCGAAGACGTCGCCCACACGAGCGAGGGATCAGTGAGCACGAGGTCTTTGCCATCGGCGACGGGCTTCCAGATACTCACGAGCGGGTTGCTGAGTGTCCGCTGTTTGTCGTCGTCATTGCCGGCCCACGCGAGGAACACGTCAACGTCGTCGAAGTCACCGAGCAGCTCGAGGCTCGTGCTGTCGCTCGAACCCAACGTGCTGCGCTCCGCGAAATCAATGATCGACTGCGGGGTTTTGAACCCAAGTGCCTCGACGAACTCGACCCGCGGGTCCGACGGGAAGTAGAACGTGAGTTCACTCGTGCCCTCGGTCATGCCCATGCCGTACGCGAGGCTGACTCCGTCAAACTCTGGGTGCTCTGACGCGTGGCCCGCGAAGAGCTTTTCGGTCGACGCGAGTAGTTCGGCGGCCTGCTCTGAACGGCCGAGGGCCTGGCCAACGGTCGTGGTCAGGTCTTGCCAGTTCGAAGCCCAGGGCTGCTCCGCGTAGGCGACTGTCGGCGCGATGTCCGCCAGTCGCTTGTAGTCCTCTTCTGAGATGCCAGAGAACGGTGCGAGGATGACGTCGGGCTCGAGCCCGAGAATCTGCTCGAAGTTCACTTCGCCCGAACGCTCCTCGGCCTTCAGAGTCTCGGGAAGCGGCTCGCCCATGGCTTCGACCGCGTCGCGGAACCACGGGAGGTACCCCTCGTCGTCGGCGCCCCAGCCGTAGGCAGGTACCGCGACCGGGATCACGCCAAGTGCGACGACCGCGTCTTCGGCAGCCCAGCCAAGTGTCACCACGCGCTCGGGGGCTTCCTTGATCGTCGCTTCGCCGAGGGCATGCTCAATCGTCACGGGGAACTCATCGGTTGCGCCCCCAGTCGTACCGCCAGCGGAGGATCCGGTGTCCGCTTGGCCGCCCTGCGCCCCGGTGCATCCGGTCACGAGCAGGGCCGTTGCGACAAGCACGGCTAGGAGGGAAGTTGGTTTCTTCAAGCGCATGGATGAACTTTCTGGTCAGAGAACCCTTACCCCAAGGCAAAGTAAGGCTTACCTAACCAACATACGATGTATCTGTGGCGCGTGGCAGACAACTATTTACGCTGTACAGACACACGCCTGCGCGCCTCGGACACTACCGGCCGCGTTCACTGCCCGAGTTTCGGATGGAACTCTCGGGGCGTCCGGCCAAGCACCCGGTGAAACGCGCTGCTGAAAGCGCTAATTGTTCCGTAACCGACACGGCGCGCGACCGCCCCGACGGGAAACCCCTGATCGAGCAGCCTGGTGGCCTGATCCATCCGCGCACACGTGCGCCACTGGCTAAACGTCATCCCCGTGCTGTCCCGGAAGGCGCGAGCGAGTGTGCGGCTGCTCACCGAGAGCCGCACCGCCCACTGCTCGATGGACTGATCGTCAGCGGGATCGAGCAGCAAGTGTCGACAAATGAGCGCGATTCGCGGGTCGTGAGGAATCGGGAGCAGGATCGCCGGGTTGGGTTCGGTCGAAATCAAGTCGAGGCAGACGCGTTGCGCCTGCACCCGTTCGTCGCGCGGCATGCCAGCGTCTGCAAGGTGCAGCAACAGCTCTCGCACGGCGACGAGCATCGTCACAACCTTCAGGTCGAGGCCACGCCCCGGCACGGCCGCCGGAGCGATGTGCAGTGCGACAAGGTCGCTGTTCCGATCGGTGACCGAGTGCGGGGTCCCCGCAGGCACCCAAATGCCCTGCCCCAAGGCCACGGTTCGCCCGTCCCCGAGAATCTCGAGTTCCGCAGACCCACGCTCAGGCCAGAACACAACGTGCTCAGGGTGCGCATGTGGCTGCGCAATACAGGAGTTCTGCTCGTCTTCGTAGATAAGTTTGAGAAACCGAGTGCGCAGCAGGTAGCCCTCTGGAATCGTGGCCCCCGTCACGGGGACTGCGGCTGCATGCCGCGGGCGCCCGGGTGCTCCCACTCCGACTGCTGCCCGATCCCCTGACTGTTCCACGCCTCGGCACCCACCCCACATCGCTTGTCTGACGTTGCCAAGCGTAGCCGTAACCGCCTGCGCTGCCTGTCCGATTCGAGCATTCGCTCAGTCATCGCACAGGCAGCGCAGGCGGTACCTTCGAGGGCCGCTATCGGCTAGTGGCTCATCTCGGCTGCGCGGGCGCGCTCCCGCTCACGCAGATCCTTGCGCAGGATCTTGCCGGCGCTCGACTTAGGCACCTCATCAATAAACTCAACCTGCCGCACCTTCTTGTAGGGCGCCACCCGCTCAGTCACAAATGCCATCAGGTCTTCCGCCGAGAGATCACTGCCGGCCGCACGAACAGCGAACGCCTTCGGCACCTCTTCGCCATCCTCAATCAGCACTCCGATGACCGCGGCGTCCGCGATCTCCGGGTGCGTCAGGAGGAGCGCTTCGAGCTCCGCTGGAGCAATCTGGTAGCCCTTGTACTTGATGAGCTCCTTAGCCCGATCCACAATCGCATACCATCCGGCCTCCGAGCGCACCGCGATATCGCCCGTGCGCAGGTAGCCATCCTCGGTAAACGTTTCGGCTGTCGCATCGGGTCGCCCGAGATACCCGAGCATCACGTTCGGGCCCTTCAGCCACAGCTCACCCGGGCGAGTGAGCCCCTCTTCGTTGTACTCGGTGATCTCCTCGCCAGTCTCCAGATCGACAAGTCGGCAGGTGATGTTCGGCAGCGACAGCCCGATCGACGAGCGCGGAATGTCATCGCGGCC
>JAGNOB010000312.1 GCA_017990305.1 Leucobacter sp. | reverse complement strand
GCCAGTGAACAGATTCGCCCGCGAAAGAGGAGCCAATGATTCTCCCGCTCAGTATCCCGAGCCCCAGCTTCCAGTTCTTTCAGATTGGTCCGCTGACGATCCACCTGTACGCCCTGTGGATCATCCTGGGGATCGTCCTCGCGGCCATGTGGACCGGGCGCAGACTCACAAAGCGTGGTGCTGAACGTGGCGTCGTGCTCGACTTCACTGTGTGGTCGGTGCTGCTCGGTATCATCGGCGCCCGCCTCTACCATGTCGTCACCCACTGGGGCTTTTACTTCTCACAGGGCCGCCAGTGGTGGAACCCGTTCGAGAAGGACGCCATCTGGAACATTTGGGACGGCGGCATCGCGATCTTCGGTGCGCTCCTCGGCGGGGCGATCGGCGTGCTCATCGCGTCGCGCCTCACCGGTGTGCGCTTCCTCTCGTTTGCCGACGCGCTTGTTCCCGGGCTGTTGCTCGCGCAGGCCTTCGGGCGCCTCGGTAACTACTTCAACCACGAGCTCTTCGGAGGCCCCACCACGGCTCCCTGGGGCCTCGAGATTGCTTCCTCAAACCCTGCATTCCCGATCGGACTGCCGGAGGGGACGCTCTTCCACCCCACGTTCCTGTACGAGATCATCTGGAACCTCGTCGGGATCGTCGTCCTGCTCGCGATCGAGCGGAAGTGGCAGCTGCGTTGGGGCAAACTCCTTGCGCTCTACTTCATCTGGTACGGCATCGGCCGCGCGATCATCGAATCGACGCGCGTCGACCCCAGCCTGCTCTTCCTCGGCATGCGCACCAATGTGCTTGCTGCGCTCCTCGCGATCGTCCTCGGCGTGATTCTGTACTTTGTGCAGCGCCGACGCCACGTTGGAATCGAGACCAGCGTGTACTTGCCCGGCCGTTCGAACCCGGCCGATTCGGTCCTCAGGGACACTGCGGACCCCGAAGAATTTCACCATGTGATTAACCGCGGCAACGCGGAATAGAAGGAGTAGCCATGCGCCACGCCAAGATTGTCGCAACCTGGGGCCCTGCGGTCTCAAGTTACGACCACACTCTCGAGCTCATCAGCGCGGGTGTGAACGTCGCGCGGTTGAACATGTCGCACGGCACCTACAACGTGCACGAGGGCATCTACCGGAACATCCGGCGGGCCGAAACTCAGGTCGGACGCCCCATCGCCGTGCTGGCTGACTTGCAGGGGCCCAAGATTCGCCTCGCAACGTTTGCAGACGGTCCCCACGATCTTGAGGTTGGCGACGAGTTCGCGATCACAACCCGCGAGGTTCCGGGTGACCGCACGATCTGTGGCACCACTCACAAGGGGCTCCCCGGCGACGTGAGCGTCGGCGATCCGCTCCTGGTCGACGACGGCAAGGTAACGCTGCGCGCCACGAAGGTCACTGAGGACACTGTCTATACGGTCGTCGAGGTGCCTGGAACGGTGTCGAACAACAAGGGCATCAACCTGCCCGGCGTCGCCGTCAACGTTCCCGCACTTTCGGAGAAGGACGAGGACGACCTGCGCTGGGCCCTGAAGCTCGGCGTCGACTACATCGCGCTCTCCTTCGTGCGTGACGCAGCCGACATTGTGCGAGTCCACGAGATCATGGATGAGGAGGGCACGCGCCTTCCCGTCATCGCGAAGATTGAGAAGCCGCAGGCGGTCGATAACCTCGAGGAGATCGTTGCCGCATTCGACGGCATCATGGTCGCTCGCGGTGATCTCGGCGTCGAAATGCCCCTCGAGCGAGTGCCCCTCGTGCAGACCGAAGCGATCGATATCGCTCGTCGCAACGCGAAGCCCGTGATTGTCGCAACGCAGGTCTTCGAATCAATGATCGAAAACCCGCGCCCGACGCGCGCTGAGGCATCTGACTGCGCGAACGCCGTGCTCGACGGTGCCGACGCTGTGATGCTTTCAGGCGAGACGAGCGTCGGTGCGTACCCGGTCGAGGCCGTGCAGACGATGGCACGCATCATCGAGACGACTGAGGACCACGCTCTCGACCGCATCAAGCCGTTGACGGTTCCGCCGCGCAGCCAGGGCGGTGTGCTCACCCGAGCTGCCGCAGAGGTCGCAGCGTTCATTGGTGCTCGCTATATCTGCGTGTTCACTGAGTCGGGAGATACAGTCCGACGGATGTCGAGACTGCGGACCCCGATCCCCATCATTGGGTTTACGCCGTCGGTCGCGACACGCCGACGCATGGAACTGACGTGGGGTGCACGCAGCATTGAGATGCCGCGCGTGGGAAGCACCGACGAGATGTTCGCGCAGGTCGACGAAATCCTCGAACCACGTGACAACATTGAACTCGGTGAGCGCGTGCTGATCATCGCGGGGTCGCCCCCAGGAACTGTCGGCACGACGAACACGCTGCGGATCCACCGAGTCGGGGAGACGAGCGGAAACCTCGACTCTGCGGGGCCTCGCAAGCACACGCTTGACAGCGAATAGATCTCGGGGCGGGCTGTTGCTCGCCTGAGGTCAACACACCCGGTTCCAGTGCACTAAACTGGAACCGCATGCCGGATTGGTGGAATGGTAGACACGGCGCACTCAAAATGCGCTGCCGAGAGGCGTGCGGGTTCGAGTCCCGCATCCGGTACGAGAGTGCAGAAGGCTCGGGCCCTGGCTGAACAGCCGGGGCCCGAGCCTTTTGCGTGTGCGGCTGCCACATGCGGGATGGAGTGCGTGTAGGTAGGCGGTGACGCGCCCGGTCGCTAGTCCTAGCTGAAGCCGCACAAACGCATCGCGTGTGCCTAGTTCGTCTGCTGTGAAGCTGATAATTTCACTAGATTTGCAGTCTCTTTTCTCCCACGCTGTGAAAACTGGGTGTTATCTAATCGAGATATCGTAAGCTTGAGGCGTGAATGACCAGAGTGTTGCACCGACCACGCCCAGGCGCGTAGTTGTCGCAGAAGACGAATCCCTCATCCGCCTCGACATCGTTGAGACGCTGCGCGACAACGGTTTCGACGTTGTCGGTGAGGCCGGCGACGGCGAGACCGCCGTCGCCCTCGTAAAAGAGCTCCGCCCCGACCTCGTCGTGATGGACGTGAAGATGCCGAAGCTTGACGGCATCTCCGCAGCCGAGCAGATCAACGAGGAGCACATCGCTCCCGTGGTGCTGCTCACAGCGTTCAGCCAGCGCGAGCTCGTTGAGCGCGCGACCGAGGCAGGTGCCCTCGCTTACGTTGTGAAGCCGTTCACCCCCGCAGACCTGATCCCAGCAATTGAGATCGCGCTCTCGCGCTTCCAGCAGATCGTCGCCCTCGAGAGCGAGGTCGCAGACCTCGCCGAGCGTTTCGAGACCCGCAAGCTCGTTGACCGCGCGAAGGGGATCCTCAACGACAAGATGGGCCTCTCTGAGCCCGAAGCGTTCCGCTGGATTCAGAAGGCGTCGATGGATCGCCGCCTCACCATGCAGGACGTTGCGAAGACAATCATCGATCAGCTCGGGCCGAAGAAGGACTAGGCTCGCGAGCCAATCCGGCAGCGGCTCACGCCACGCCCGACACGAAAAAGACCCCGCATCTAGCGGGGTCTTTTTCGTGTGTGGTGCGGCAGGCGTCAGCTACTTT
>JAGNOB010000311.1 GCA_017990305.1 Leucobacter sp. | reverse complement strand
GCCGTTCGCGAGTGGCCCGTACACGGCGTAGCTGTGTCCGGTGATCCACCCGACGTCTGCCGTGCACCAGAACACGTCGGTCTCAGGTTTGAGATCGAAGATGTCGCTGTGCGTCGTGGCGACCTGAGTGAGGTAGCCGCCGGAGGTGTGCAGGATCCCCTTGGGGCGCCCGGTGGTACCCGACGTGTACAGGATGAAGAGCGGGTTCTCCGCGGGGAAGCCCTGCGCGGTGTGTTCCCCGTCGAAGGAGGTGATCTCCTCGTGCCACCAAAGGTCGCGTCCAGCCTGCATATCGATATCGTTGCCGCCGCGCTGTACAACGAGCACGTGCTTGACTGTGCTCGGCTTTCCGTCTGGATTCTCAATTCCGAGGGCTTGGTCGACGACCGGCTTTAGCGGCGATACACGCCCCTTGCGGAAGCCGCCGTCAGCGGTGATGACGACCTCGGCCTCAGCGTCGTCGATGCGTGAACGGAGGCTTTCTGCGCTGAAGCCGCCGAAGACGACGGAGTGAGCAGCGCCGAGCCGGACCACCGCGAGCATCGCGATGACCGTCTCGGGAATCATCGGCATGTAGATCGCGACGCGGTCACCGGCGGTGACTCCGAGGCTCGTGAGCATGTTGGCCGCTCGCTTCACCTCGTGGGTGAGTTCAGCGTAGGTGAGGGTGCGGGTGTCTCCGGGTTCTCCCTCGAAATAGTACGCAACTCGATCCCCAAGGCCGTTCGCCACGTGCCTGTCGAGGCAGTTCTCGGCGACATTGAGCTCCCCGTCTGCGAACCATTTTGCGAACGGGGGGTTTGTCCAATCGAGAACCTCAGTGAACGGCTTCCGCCAGGTGAGGCGCTTCTGTGCTTGCTCCGCCCAGTACGCTTCGGGATCGGTCGCGGCGCGGAGGTAGATCTCCGAGGAGTTCTGGTTGGCCTGCGCGCGGAAATCCGCGGAAGGGGGGTAGCTCTCTTGTTCGTCGTGTGCGAGGGAAGAAAGACTTTCGATAGTGCCGTGATCGTCGCTCATGGCTACCCTTTCAATCTGGAAACGTCATTGTCTCGCTTTATGGTAGCCCCCAAAGCTCCGTCCCCAAGCCCCCCAAAAGAGGGGACACGAGCCCGCCATGCACATTTCCCATTCCGCCATAGCGGCTGCTCCCTGGGGCGGATTGTCTGGTGGCATGGAACTGGGACGGCAGCAGGGCAGCGCGCACCGGTCGACGGCACTGGGCGGTGAAGCCCGCCGGGCGCTCGGGGGGCTATTGCCGCTGTTGGACGACCCCGGGGTGCGCGACGTGATGCTGCATGTTCGTGATGGGCGGGGTCAGCTGTGGGTCGATAGGGGCCAGGGGGCCGAATCAATTGCCGGGTGGGAGGCGCCCGCCGCAGAGGTCCGTCGGCTTGCCATTGCGCTCATCGCCGCGGGCGGCAGGCACCTCGACGAACTCTCCCCGGTCGCCGATGTGCGGTTGGGCGACGGGATCCGGGTTCATGCCGTGCTCGACCCGGTCGCGGTGTCCGGGCCCGTGCTCTCGATTCGTCTGCCGGCGTTACGCTCCCCAGACCTCACCGAGCTCGCGGCCGGGGGACTGTGCTCCAGCCGGGTAGCCGAGATGCTGCAGCGTAGCGTGGCAGCTCGCCGCAATCTACTGATCACCGGAGGCGCTGGGAGCGGCAAGACGACCCTGCTCAATGCACTCCTCGCTCTGGTGACGGCCGGAGAGCGGATCGTGTCGATTGAGGACGTCGCGGAGCTTCGCCCAACGCACCGGCACCACGTTTCGCTTGAAACGCGGCAGGCCAACATTGAGGGTGCGGGCGAGATCGGGCTCGACAGGTTGCTGCGTGAAGCGTTGCGGATGCGGCCTGACCGCATCGTGCTTGGGGAGTGCAGGGGCGCCGAGATTGTAACCCTGCTTGCTGCCCTCAACACGGGGCACGAGGGCGGTGCTGGCACGCTGCACGCGAACAGTATTCGCGATGTTCCCGCCAGGCTCGAAGCGCTCGGCATGCTCGCGGGGCTCGGGCCCGAAACGCTTGCGCGGCAGGCCATGGCGCTTGACCTCATCATTCACGTGACCCGCCGAGGCGGAGTGCACCGGATCGAGCAGCTCGGTGAGCTGCGCATCGGCGACCACGGCACGCTGGAGGTGAAAGCGTATGCAGCGGCGAACCGCGCACGCTGAACAGTGGGGCCGTTGGGCCAGCGAACTCCTGCGACGGTTCGGCCTTGCTCGTGCCAGTCAGCAAGTCGCCGATGCGCCTGTTGCCTTGGCAGCTGCGACGGCAGCACGCTGTGCGGCGCTGCTCCGCGGAGGGATGTCACCCGCGCTGGCGGTCCAGTCGCTCGCCCGCGATATCGACAGCGTTGAGACGCGGGAAGTGGCGCGGCTGGTGCGCGAAGGAAGCGGCGTCGGCGATGCCGTCGCGCACATTGATGGACCCGAGTGGCGGGTGCTCGGCGCCGCGTGGAACCTGGCGGAGGGCAGTGGCGCACCATTTGCCCCGGCGCTTGACCGCATCGCGGCCGCCTTTCGCGGGATCGTCGAGGTTACACAGAAACGGGAGGTGTTGCTCGCGGGGCCACGCCTGACAGCGCGGTTAGTGTCGTGGCTGCCGGTTGCGGCCGTCGTCGTCAGCTTCCTGCTCGGTTTCGATCCGCTGCCGGTGTTCGTCACCCCGTTCGGCGTCGCGCTGCTAATCGTCGGACTCCTGCTGCAGATTATCGGGATGCGGTGGACGCGCGTGCTGACGTCGCGGGTCGTCGACCAAGACCGCGTCGCTGGCCTCGAGTGCGAGCTGATGTGGATCGCGCTCGCGGGCGGCGCCCCGCCCCAACATGCGCTTCGCCGCGTCGCTGATGCCGTGACCGAGACTGGCGCAGAGTGGATTGCATTCGACAGCCTTCGGGCCGGTAGGCCGCTCGCAAGCGCGCTCGCCACGGCAACGACTGTCGGCGTTCCAGCCTCGACGCTCCTACTCGATGCCGCCGGGGAGAGTCGAGCGCGCACCCAGGCGCAGCTCGAACGGGAAGCGGAGCGGCTCGGGATCCGGATACTCGTGCCCCTCGCAACGTGCGTGCTGCCGGCCTTCATCGCTATCGGCGTTGTCCCCGTGATCGTGACGCTGCTTGGAGACCTGCTGCCGATGTGAGCGTGCGTGCATCGCTCGGTGCAGCGAGTGGGATGCGCAGCAGAACGATGGCCGTGAAGAACTGCCACGCAAAAAACGGGTAGACGGCGCCGCGCTCCGACACCCCATCGGGTACCAGCGCATGCATCACGAGCATGAACGCGCTGAGCAGCCCGAGACTGCCGAGCGCCGGGCCGATGAGGCGCGCTCCACTGCCAGCGAAGAACTCCCCGAGCGCGAACCGCGAAAGGATCGCCGTCAGGTTTCCTCCAATGATCGCTGCAATCGCGCCGGCGACATGGATAGTCATGAGCCCTGAGGCTGCGTTCGCGGGTGAACCAGGAACGAGCCCGACGAACGTGATCCCGACGGCGTGTAACACGCCCACGCCGAGAAACCACCAGCGTGACGCTCCGCCCGCGAGATACGGCCAGAGGGTACAGAGGCCCAGCAAGAAGAGCAGGC
>JAGNOB010000310.1:1343-3593 GCA_017990305.1 Leucobacter sp. | reverse complement strand
CGTGCCGCAGTGTGGCACCCGCACGCCGCCCGCATCCAGCCAGCGAAGCTGTCGGCCGGCCTCGCCGACGCTGTCGAGCGGCTTGGCGTCGAGATTTACGAAAACACACGCGCCGTCGAGATCACACCGCGTACCGTGAGGACGACCCACGGTACGGTGACGGCCGACTTCGTAGTGCGCGCGACCGAGGGCTTCACTGCCGGGCTGAAGGGCCTGAAACGGCTCTGGTTGCCGATGAACTCATCGCTCATTGCGACTGAGCCGCTCGACCAGTCGGTTTGGGACGAGCTCAACTGGAACAAGGGGGAGGTGCTCGGCGACTTCGCGCACGTCTACATGTACGCGCAGCGCACCGCCGACGACCGAATCGCCATTGGCGGGCGCGGCGTGCCGTACAAGTGGGCGTCCGGCGTCGACCTCGACGGCGAGACCCCGCCAGCGACCGCGAAGACTCTTGCCGACATCATGCATCGCTTCTTCCCGGCTACGCGCGGCGCGAAGGTCGACCATCTGTGGTCTGGCGTGCTCGGTGTGCCCCGCGACTGGGCTGCCACCGTGGGCCTGGACCGTGAGACAGGGCTGGCATGGGGCGGCGGATACGTCGGTACGGGCGTCACGACGACCAACCTCGCTGGCCGTACCCTTGCCGACTTGATTCTCGGCAACGACACCGACATCACCAACCTTCCGTGGGTCGGACACCAGGTGCGTAAGTGGGAGCCCGAGCCGCTGCGCTGGATCGCAACGAAGGGGCTCTACACCGCATACGGCATCGCCGACCAGACCGAGCTCAACGGCCGGAAGAAGACGTCACCGATCGCAAAGATCGCCGACGTCGTGACTGGGCGCGGCTAGCGCCACCGGGCCGCGCGCGTTTGCTGCGCCCGAACTCAAACGACCCACCCACGAGAAAGAACGAGAAAACAATGAGCAAAAGCGAGACCGTAGTGCTGCACGATGCTGGCGGCGCGACCCTGGGGGAGTTCGGTCCGAAGCCGACCGCGATCACCGACGGACTGAAAGAAGCTTCGCTCGCGATTTGGTCAGGCGGCAAGACTTCGACCGGACTGTGGGCCTCCGAGGTCGGCAGCTTTACCGCTGAGCGAGTCGGCTACACCGAGATCTGCTACTTCATTGAGGGCTCGGTTACCGTTGCAGCCGATGGCGAAGAGCCGATCACATACGGTCCAGGGGACATTATGGTGATGCCGTCGGGTTGGAAGGGCACCTGGCACGTCCACACGCCAGTGCGGAAGCACTTCACCGTCATCGACGACTAAGAGAGCTCGGCCACGCTGGCGGCAATGGTGCAGGCTGCCAGCGTGGAGGATCGAGCGACCTTGGAGTCTCGAGCGAACGCGGAGTCTCGAGCGAACGCGGAGGATCGAGCGAACACTGTGTGGCTGGTCTGCTTCGCAGCGGTTCTGTCCCGGAGCGTGCCCCGCCTCACCGGGCTGAAGCCTTACCATCGCGTTTGGCCGCTCGCTCGGCAACACGTTGCGCCGCCGCAGCGTGCTTCTGCTCGGCCTTGCTGAGTTGGAGGAATGGCTGACGGCGAATCCACTCGTATGTCTGTGCGGCTGCTGCGTTGTCGGACAGTCGGGTGTAGCACTCAGCGAGCGCGAACGCCGATGGGCGGGCGCGTTCGATGAGGGCCGTATCCGGGGCAGCGGCAACCAGCCCGAGCACGTGGTTATGCGCGCTAGCGGCCTCGGCGACCCGACCAGTTGTCTCGAATAGCAGCGCCTGATTGCGCAGCGCCTTCACCTGGCGCAGCCTGCGTTCGGGGGTTTCACGCGCGACTGCGTGCGCTGCGAGCACGTGTGCGTAGGCGTGGATCGCGGCCGGCACGTCGCCAAGATCGTCGATGAGGATCGCGCGGTTGTAGACAGCCTGCTGCCTCGTTGTCATGACCTCGTCGTCTGCGACCTCGGCCGTGAGGGCGTCGAGCGCCTCGTAGGTGGCTATCGCCGCGAGCCTGTCGCCTAACTGCCCGAGTGCGATGCCGCAGCGGAGATATGCTCGCGCACGCATGCGTTCGGCGCGGTAGTCAAGCCGCTCGCGCGAGAGCATGCCTCGCCTCGCGATCTCGACGAGCGTCGGCCACTGCCCGGTCTCGTTCAGGTGCCCGCCCCAAGCGTCGAGGGCCGCGAGCCCGAGCACACTGAGGTTGGCGTCTGGGGCTCCGGATGCCTCGTCGGCGACGTTCCTCCAGGCTTCCTCTGCCTCGCTGAAGCGCCCCGCCTCGGC
>JAGNOB010000310.1:0-1243 GCA_017990305.1 Leucobacter sp. | reverse complement strand
CGGCCGACAGCGAGAGCACCTGGAGGTTCTCGCGGGCGAGCCGTACCGTGTCGCGAATGTCGGCGTCGGAGTCTGCCATCTCCTCATAGGCTGCGATGAGCGCTGCGAGTTCTCGGGCAGCGCCCGCAGATGCGCCTCGCTCGTGCATGCGCACGGCGCGGTTGAGCAGGCCCGACGCCGTGTGACGGCGGATCCGCACGTCCGTATCCGCTTCGAATACCCGCAGAAAGCGCTCGAACACGGCGTCGGCCGCATCGGGTGTGATTGCGGCGTCGCGCCAGGCCGAGAAGAGCGCGTTTGCCGCCCACACCCGCACGTCTGGGTCGGCGTCTGCTGCGAACTCGGCGACGATCGAGTCGACGGCCGCGGCCGCCTCGGCCGAGTGCCCGGCCTCCCGGTTCAGTCGTCCCCGCCAGTACTCGGCCTGCGCGAGGCGGTGGCGTAGGCGGTCCGCGGGGCCCGCGGCGAACTCTGTGCGCAGTGCTGAGACGGCCGCGATCGCCTCTGCGCTTCGACCAATCTCGCTGAGCCGCAGCGCTCGGGTGAGCGCGATGTCGGCGAGGATCGGGCTGAGCGCCGGGTCAGCGGCTCCGCCGGGAAATCTCGAGACGACTGCGTCGGCGAGGCGGATCGCTTTGACGGGATCCCGCCTCGGAACACGTGGGGAGGTCGTGGCGCTCGCATCGGGAAAGCCGAGCGTCTCGACGATGCGTGCGGCCAGTCGGAGGCGTGCCTCCGCGGTGCGCGGGTCGGTGTCTCCACGCAGAGCCGTGTCGGCCTCCTGGAGGATCAGCAGATCCGTGGCGCTGAGTTCTGCAACGTCGCCTCCGCGGAACCGGAGATGCTCGAGCAGCGCCTCCCGCACCTCCGAGTTGGCGTCGGCCGCGTAGCGCGCGATGAGGGCGCGCCATTCGACAAGAGCGACAGCGTCGCGCTCCTCAGACGGGAGGCGGTCGATGATGCCTTCGAGGTGGCGGCAGCGGCGTGCGGCGGATTCTGGTCCCTCGAGATGTTCGTGTGCTTCGTGCCCTCTGTGCTCCGGGCTCTCCTGGTGCTCCTGGTGCTCCGCACGCAGCGCCTCGAACGCCTCAGTGAGTGCTTCGCGCGCAGGAGACCCGGTGGCGATAGCGAGGTCGGCGAGACGGAGGGTTGCCGCGTAGTACAGGCTCGTCGCCTGGGGCATCGTCTGCGCCTCGGCGATGACGAGCTGCAACAGCTGGGCCGCGCCGGAATCGTCCGCTGG
>JAGNOB010000308.1 GCA_017990305.1 Leucobacter sp. | reverse complement strand
CTTGTGCAGGTCACCAAGGATCCGGTCGGGCACAAGGGTGCGCGCCTCACGAGCCAGATCTCACTCCCGGGCCGGTTCCTCGTCTACGTTCCCGGCGGCGCGATGAACGGGATTTCCCGCAAGCTTCCCGACACCGAGCGTGCTCGCCTGAAGAAGATCCTCAAAGAGGTCCTGCCGACCGGCGCAGGCGTCATCGTGCGCACCGCAGCCGAGGGTGCGACGGAAGACCAGCTCACACACGACGTGCAGCGCCTTACGCGCCAGTGGGAGTCGATCCAGGCCCGCGTGAAGAAGGGCGGTGGCCCGGCGATGCTCCATTCGGAGCCCGACATGCTCATCAAGATCGTGCGTGACGTCTTCAACGAGGACTTCCTGAAGATGAGTATCGAAGGCGCGGAGACGCACCAGGTCATCGAGGACTACCTCTCCAACGTTGCCCCCGATCTCATGCAGCGCGTTGAGCGTTACGACGGGGATCGCGATATCTTCGACGCCTACCGTGTCACCGAGCAGATTTCGAAGGCCCTCGACCGGAAGGTCTGGCTGCCTTCGGGCGGATCGCTCGTCATTGACCGCACCGAGGCGATGACTGTCGTCGACGTCAACACCGGCAAGTTCGTCGGTGCTGGCGGCAACCTCGAAGAGACCGTTACCAAGAACAACCTCGAAGCGGCCGAAGAGATCGTTCGCCAGCTCCGCTTGCGCGACATCGGCGGCATTATTGTCATTGACTTCATCGACATGGTGCTCGAGTCCAATCGTGATCTCGTGCTCCGCAGGCTCGTTGAGTGCCTGGGGCGCGACCGTACGAAGCACCAGGTGGCTGAGGTCACCTCGCTCGGGCTTGTGCAGATGACACGCAAGAAGCTCGGCCTCGGACTGCTGGAGTCGTTCAGCGAGCCCTGTGACGTGTGCGCGGGCCGCGGCATCATCGTCCATCACGAGCCGGTGCAGCGCCACCGTGGCGAGTCGTCGGGGCGCCAGAAGCGCAGCGGTAACAGCGGCGGCGGTAGCGGTTCGAACGGCGGCAACGGCCACGGCGGTTCGGGCAACGGCAATGGCAACAACGCCAGCAGTGCTTCGAACAAGAGTGCAAGCGAGCCAAAGGGCCAGGCCCACGCCATCACCGACGGCGCGAAGAACATGCTTGCGCAGGTTGCTGCCTCAACGATCCCGGCGGCGAAGGCTGCAGAGGAGAGCGCCCCCGCTGGCGCCCTTGAGAGCGTGCTCGACGCGCTTCCCGAGGCTCCGCCCGCAGGAGCATCGAAGTCACGCAATCGTCGTGTGAGCTCGCGTGCCGGCGCCCCTGCGGCAACGACTGCGTCGAGTAACGCGAACGTTGAGTCGGCCGAGGCGCAGCGGCCCGCCGTGGCACAGCCGTCGGCGGAGCGTACTGCGCCCACGCAGGAGACTGCTGCACCCCAGGCAGAGGATGCGGAGAAGGGCGCGCCCACTCGGGCACGCGCTTCGCGGGGTCGTGCCTCACGGGCGCAGACAACAGCTTCATCGACGCCTTCACGTGGCGGCACTGACAACGGTGCCGCTGCCGAAGCGTCGATTGAGAGCGCAGCGAGCGGCGGAGGGCAGGGGCTCGATCCAGAGCGCATGCTCCTCGACGCGCTCGATGCGCGCACGAAGGGTCGCGGCGAAGCTTAAGCTGACACGCCGACCCTCATTTGACCGGTAACAGCAAATCGGGTTAATATTGACCGTTGTGCGTACTCGCTTTCGAGGCGGGAAGTGCACGTATGACTTCGATCGTGACGGGTTCGCGATTCGACACGATTAAGACAATCCACGAGAGATGGGTGACCAATTGGTTTACGCAGTAGTGCGCACAAGCGGACGGCAGGAGAAGGTCGAGGTTGGCTCGATCATCACTGTGAACCGTGTTGCAGGCGACGATAAGGGCAAGCTTGAGCTGCCGGCAGTTCTGCTCGTCGACGGCGACAAGGTAACGACCGACGCTTCGACGCTCGCCAAGGTGAAGGTGACTGCAGAGGTTCTCGACGACCTCCGCGGCCCGAAGATCGTCATCCAGCGTTACAAGAACAAGACCGGTTACAAGAGCCGCCAGGGGCACCGTCAGGATCTGACGCGCCTCAAGGTCACCGGCATCAAGTAACACTTTTAGACTCTAAGGAGACAGACTCATGGCATCCAAGAAGGGCGTCGGCTCCAGCAAGAACGGCCGCGATTCGAACGCACAGCGCCTCGGCGTGAAGCGCTTCGGCGGCCAGCAGGTAAACGCCGGCGAGATCATCGTGCGTCAGCGCGGAACTCACTTCCACCCGGGCGCGAACGTTGGCCGTGGCGGAGACGACACGCTGTTCGCTCTCGCTGCTGGTGCAGTCGAGTTCGGCGCGAAGGGTGGCCGCAAGGTCGTCAATATCGTCGCCACTGCGTAAGCAGACTGGTATCGACAAAGGCGAGCTTCGGCTCGCCTTTTGTCGTATCTGGCCGGATTGCGTGGGCCACATGGCTCACGCGTGACGTAATCCGGCGTCGCTAGGTGCGCGGCTTTGGCCGTGTGTCCGGCACAATGTAGTTACTCGAGCGCGTCTTCGGGGCGGAAGGAGAATCTCTCATGGTGACGTTCGTAGATCAGGTGGAGCTGCACCTGCAGGCGGGCCGTGGTGGGAACGGCTGTGTCTCGGTGCGGCGCGAGAAGTTTAAGCCACTTGCTGGTCCTGACGGCGGTGCTGGCGGGAACGGTGGCACGATCACGCTCGTTGCCGACCCGCAGGTAACGACGCTGCTCGAGTACCATCGCAGACCGCACCGGACCGCCGAAAACGGCGCGTACGGCGCTGGTGACTATCGAGCCGGGGCCCACGGGACCGACCTCGACCTTCGCGTTCCTGTTGGCACCGTGGTGAAGGACACCAACGGCGAGACCCTCATCGATATGACGGAGCCAGGTACGCGCTTCGTTGTCGCTGAAGGCGGCCTTGGTGGTCTCGGAAACCACGCCCTCGCGAGCCAGAAGCGTAAGGCTCCAGGCTTCGCGCTGCTCGGCACTGAAGGCTGGGCTGGCGATGTGACGCTCGAGCTCAAGACGATCGCAGATGTCGCGTTCGTTGGGCTGCCCTCTGCGGGCAAGTCGAGTCTCATCGCGGCAATGAGTGCCGCGCGCCCAAAGATCGCGGATTACCCGTTCACGACACTCCACCCGAACCTCGGCGTCGTCGAGGTAGGGGAGCACCGCTTCACCGTCGCCGACGTTCCCGGACTCATCGAGGGCGCGAGCGAAGGCAAGGGGCTCGGTCTCGACTTCCTGCGCCACGTCGAGCGCTGCAGCGCGCTGCTGCACGTGCTCGACTGCGCCACGCTCGAGCCGGGGCGTGACCCAATCTCCGATCTTGAGATCATCAAGACGGAGCTCGCCGCTTACGAGGTTCCCGAGGGACAGGTCCCGCTGCTCGATCGCCCGCAGCTCATCGCGCTCAATAAGATCGACGTGCCTGAGGCGCGCGAGCTCGCCGACTTCGTTCGGCCAGACCTCGAAGCTATGGGGTATCAGGTATTCGAAATCTCGACCGCGTCGCGTGAGGGGCTCCGTGAGCTCGGGTTCGCGCTCGCCGAGATTGTCGAGACGG
>JAGNOB010000309.1 GCA_017990305.1 Leucobacter sp. | reverse complement strand
CATGACTTCCATTCTATGGTTTAGCGGTGGTCTCAGTTTCAGGAGCCTCTGCACCGGACTTCTCAGTTGCCTGTGCAGCGGCCAAAGCTTCGGCTTCCGCCTGAGCGGTGAGCAGTTTGATCTCGTGCTCCTTCTCCCAGGCGTCGCGGGCAAGCCGGTACCAGAGGAACAGCGCGACCGCAGCGAACACAGCCCACTCAATGCCGTAGAAGACGTTCAGCCAGCTGACCTTCTCGGGCGCGCTCGGAGCAACCGAGTCAATGGCTACGAGTCGAGCATCGGCAAGCGCCGGCGCATCGGCAGTG
The DNA here is from genome assembly GCA_017990305.1 of Leucobacter sp. Lineage (GTDB taxonomy): Bacteria > Actinomycetota > Actinomycetes > Actinomycetales > Microbacteriaceae > Leucobacter. The sequence continues at coordinate 3,294 of JAGNOB010000309.1, read as the reverse complement.
TCGTGCATCACGAGATATCCACCGTAGATGGCCCCACTCGGCACCGTTTCCCAGGTGTTCGCGAGGAACGCAGGAACCATCGTTCGAGTTGAGTGAGGATCAGCATCGGGCCGAGGAATCTCGGGAGCTTCTGCGGGCAGGTAGCGGCCCTCAAGAACGACCTTGCCCTCGGGCAATGTACTCAGGTGGGCGGCAGCCTTCGCCGCCTCGGCGTCGCTCGGGGCCCAGCCCACGGCGACCGCGAGGTTGGCGTCGTCCTGTCCGGTGCGCACGAGATGGCCAACGACCCAGGCGCCCTGGCTGCGCTCTGCGGTTTCGTCGGCACCCTGGTTCATGCGCTCACTAATGACCGAGAAATCGCCAGGCACGAAGCTGCCCTCGACAGAGACGACTGCGCCGGCAGCGACCTCGGGAATACCGGGAATCGGATCGGTCACCTCGTCGATCGGCCGCACAGTCTCAGTGTTCGTCAGCTCATCAACGTTGTCCCTGATCGCGTTGCCCATCTGCCACTGACCAAGCCACGCGAACACCGCGGCGATGACCATGGCAAGAAGCAGGGCAGCGATCCACTGGGGTCGCCGCATAACCTGGCCGAGCGTTGGCTCTCCGAGGTATTCAAGCTTCCGACTCGACATGGTTATCTACCGTTCCGCGTGAACAATGTCGACGCGCTGGAATTCCTTCACGTCCGAATAGCCACTGGTGGCCATCGCGCGGCGCAGGGCGCCAAGCAGGTTCGCGCTGCCGTCGGCGATGTGCGCAGGGCCGTTCATAATTTCCGCGAGCGGTGCGATCGGCTCGACCGCCACACGGCGGCCGCGGGGCAGATCCACGTGGTGGGCTTCCTGACCCCAGTGCCAGCCGCGCCCGGGCGCGTCGGTCGCACGTGCGAGCGCCGCACCGAGCATAACTGCGTCGGCGCCACAAGCAATCGCCTTGACGAGATCGCCCGAGGTTCCGAGACCACCATCGGCGATGACGTGCACGTAACGGCCGCCCGATTCGTCAAGGTAGTCGGTGCGGGCGCCTGCGACGTCTGCGATAGCGCTAGCCATTGGCGCGCGAATCCCGAGAGTGGCGCGCGTCGTCGATGAGGCTCCCCCGCCGAAGCCAACAAGCACGCCGGCGGCACCGGTGCGCATGAGGTGCAGCGCCGACTGGTAAGTCGCGGCTCCGCCAACAATGACGGGCACATCGAGCTCGTAGATGAACTGCTTCAGGTTCAGCGGCTCGCGCCCCTCAACCGAGACATGCTCCGCAGAAACCGTGTTGCCGCGGATCACGAAAAGATCTACGCCCGCCTTCACGACAGTGTCAGTGAACTCTGCGGTGCGGTGCGGTGACAGGGCGCCGGCGACAGTGACGCCGGCATCGCGAACCTCGGCGAGCCGATCGCGGATCAGCTCGGGCTTGATCGGCTCGGAGTACAGCTGGCGCATGCGCTTGACCGCGGCAACCTCGTCGTCTACCTGCGCGATCTCCGCGAGGAGAGGCTCAGGGTTCTCGTGCCTGGTCCACAGCCCCTCGAGGTTCAGAACGCCGAGCCCTCCCAGCTGGCCCAGCTGAATCGCGGTCGCGGGCGACATGACCGAGTCCATCGGCGCGCCGATGACCGGGATGTCGAACTGGAACGCGTCAATCGTCCACGACGTTGAGACAAGTTCTGGGTCGCGGGTACGCCGCGTTGGCACAATGCCGATCTCGTCGAATGTATAGACACGGCGGGCGCGCTTTCCGCGACCAATCTCGATCTCGTTGCTCACCCAGACAGTCTACCTGTTGGTGGCGCAGTGGTTGCTGTGACCCGGTGCTTGCAGTGAGTACCGACCGCACTGGCCCAGCAGCAATCCATCAGCATGGGCGACATTATCGCCCGCTTCAGCTATCATCGTCAGGTAGCGATGAATACAACGCGCAGACAGCAGTCACAGCAAGGAGACGGACAATGGCAACGAGCGACACGACAGAGCACAACGAGGCGGGGATGCAGACCGCGGCCAGCAGCTATCGGCGCAGATTAGGAGTGGTGCTCGCGATCTACGCGACGATTATCGCCGCCCAGATCATTGGCTCGCTGGTGACAAACAGCTTGGCCCTCGCGGCCGAGGCCATGCACATGGCCGTCGACGCAAGCGGGATCCTCGTTGCGCTCATCGCCACGCTCCTCGCCACGAAGGCCGCAAGCTCCAAGCGGAGCTACGGTCTCATGCGCGCTGAAATCGTGGCCGTCCTATTCAACTGCCTGCTCCTCTTCGCGCTCGGCGGATACATCCTGTACGAGGCGGTCGAGCGCTGGTTCAACCCGAGCGACGTGCAGGGCGGCCTGGTCATTGCGTTCGCCGTGGTGGGCTTGGCCGGAGCAGCGACCTCGCTCGTCATCCTCAGCCGGGGCGCGAAGGAAAGCCTGAACGTGAAGGCAGCCTTCCTCGAGGTCATGAGCGACGGCATCGGCGCAGCGGCAATCATCATCTCCGGCATTCTCAACGTGACACTCGGCTGGAATCAGGGCGACGCCCTCGCCGCTGCCGCGATCGGTGTCATTATTCTGCCGCGCGCGTTCATGCTCCTGAAGCAGGCGATCAACCTCATCATGCAGGGTGTCCCCGCCGGCATTGACCTCGACGAGGTACGAGACTCAATCACCGAGACCGAAGGCGTCGACGACGTGCACAGTCTCCACGTGTGGGGCCTCACGAGCGGGGTGAACGTCATGTCGGCCCACGTCGTGCCAACTGAGCAGGCTGCAGCGTCGATGGAACACCCTCGAATGCTCGACGAACTCACCATGATCATGCGCGAGCGGTTCAACATCGAGCACTGCACGTTCCAGTTTGAGGAACCAACGCACCTCGACCACGAAGGGCTGATGCACCGTGATCTCGCCGGGCTCACTACCGTCCCCTCAGTGAGCGGGGGCCAGCACGCCGGGCACAGCCACTGAGTCGTGAACTCCCAGTGTCCGAGGTCGGTGAGCTCACGACTGGGATCGTCGGCAGAGCAGAGAGCATCGTCACGGCAGGGAGCACCATCACGGCACGGAGTATCATCGAAGGATGGCGATGAACGCAAAAGGATCAGATGACGTGGAGCGTGCGGCCGAACTCGAGGCGCTCGTGCCGGCAACCTGCCTGTTCCACAGTTTCAGTGATCCATCGCGGCTCGTAATTCTCCAGCACCTCCAGCTCGGAGAGCACAGGGTCGTGGACCTCACGGAACACCTCGGGCTGTCGCAGAGCACCGTGTCGAAGCACCTTGCCCGGCTGAAAGACGCCGGCCTTGTCTCGTCACGCC
>JAGNOB010000307.1 GCA_017990305.1 Leucobacter sp. | reverse complement strand
GCAGATGCTCCGAGAGTTCGGCATCCCACACGAGGTTGAAGTCGTGAGCGCTCACCGCACCCCAGACAAGATGGTTGATTATGCGCGTGCGGCAGCTGGCCGCGGGATGCGGGTCATCATCGCGGGTGCTGGCGGGGCTGCTCACCTGCCCGGCATGGTCGCCTCGATGACGTCGCTGCCGGTGATTGGCGTTCCCGTGCCCCTCGCGAAGCTTGACGGAATGGACTCGCTGCTCTCGATCGTGCAGATGCCCGGCGGGATCCCGGTGGCCACCGTTTCCATCGGCGGAGCGAAGAATGCCGGCATCCTTGCCGCACGCATCCTCGGGACGAGCGACGACACGCTCCGCGCCAAGCTCGACGCCTATGCGCAGGGACTCACCGAGATGGTCGAGGAAAAGAACGCGGCCCTGAAGGCGCGCGTCGCAGCAGAATAACGCGAACCGGAGTGACCCGCGCCGCTAGATGAGGGCGTGGGTCTCCCACAGCTGCCACGCGACCGAGTTCCACGAGTACGTGCGCCCGCGGTCGGCTGCGTGCACGGTGAGTCGTTCGAGCTCGCTCGAACCGTCCCCACTGTTCGGAATGAACAGTCGCGACAGCGCTGCGATGAACCCGGGTGCCTCGGGCTCTGCGTGCCCCGCATCGAGGATGTGCTCTTCAAACGCCGGCACTCCCGCGTGCAGCACGGGGACCCCAGCCATGAGCGCAGCGACCACCGTGTACCCGGTGCCGGCAAACGACTGCGGCTGCAGCAGCATCGCGGCACCAGAGATGATGGCGCCAACGTCAGCGAGATCCTCCGCCGGTACAACGGTCACCCGCTCGCGCACAGCGGCTGGCAGGCCAGCGACGATGTCGTGCTGCTGGGGCGCGCCCTTGACGTGCTGAAGCGGGTCGAGCCCGCTGACCACGACGAGGTGGGGGAGCGACGGGTCTGAATTCAACGCGTCGAGCACCCACTGCAGGCGGCCGTGATCGTCAGGGTTTGCAGTGGTCACCACATAGCGCTCAGGCAGGCCAAGGTTGCTGCGGCGAACCGCAGAATCCTCGCCGGCGAGGAACGCCGACGGGGCAACCGGCGGGATGACCTGTACGGGGACATTGCTGCCGTAGTGCTGCTGAATGAGTGAAGCCACCGAGTGTGAGGTCGCGATGAGCACATCTGCGTACTTCGCGGCGCGCTTCACAAATGAGCGGGTCAGGCGGCCCTGGGCCGGGGTGAGCAGGTCGGGGGCCTCCCACGCGAGCCCGTGAGGAATCGTTACCGTGGTCTGGGTGCCGTCGTCTTCGGAGCGCGAACGGAGCGGAATCATCGGGGTGATTGCGTGCGTCATCTCGCCGTCGAGGGGGCGAGCGGTTGTGCTGGACTGCCAGAGAATTGGCAGCGCATTGGCGCCCATGGGGAGATGCTCGGCGCTGATTCGCGGCGAGGTGAAATCGGGCGGGGTCGTACCGCGAGCCGAAAGAAACCTGGCGCTGCAGCTGCGCGGAGCCGTCGCGGCGATCGCATCCGCGAGGTCTGTAGCAGCCGCAAAGTGTACGGGGGCTTCCCAATCCGGAAACGGCTCGGCGATGAGACTGAGAGTCGCCACTTCCACCTCCGGGGGGTTGCGTTACCAATAACTATGAATCCATAGCCATTCTACGGTGCAGGAATTGCAGTTCCTGTGCGCCGCGCCCCGCGAGTCCTCGGAGTGCCGCATGGTTCTCTCTGCTTGGGTGAAGTAGCCTCGATGCTATGCGTGTTCTGCTCACCGGAGGCGCCGGTTACATCGGCTCCCACACTGCCCTCGTGCTCCTCGAGCGCGGCCACGACGTCGTGGTGCTCGACGACTTCTCGAACAGCAGCCCTGAGGCGGTGCGGCGGGTCGAGGAGCTGACGGGTCGCAGTATCCCGGTGATCGAGGCGGATCTCGCCGATCGTGCCGCAGCCGAGGCTGCGTTCGCGGGGCTTGAGGTCGACGCGGTCGTGCACTTTGCCGGGCTCAAGGCCGTTGGCGAATCGGTGGCGCAGCCCACCCGCTACTACCGCGTCAACATCGATTCCACCCTGAACCTGCTCGACCTCATGCGCGAGCGCGGCATGACGCAGCTCGTCTTCAGCTCGAGTGCAACGGTATACGGCGACCCGCAGTACGTTCCGCAGGATGAGGCGCACCCCGCTGGGGTTGGACTCACGAACCCGTACGGCTGGTCGAAGGCAATGATCGAGCAGATCATCCGCGACACGCAGGCGTCATGGCCGGAGCTGCAGGCCGTAGTGCTGCGGTACTTTAACCCGGTTGGCGCGCACCCGTCAGGCCGCATCGGCGAGGACCCTTCGGGTATCCCGAACAACCTCATGCCGTTTATTGCACAGGTCGCTGTCGGAAAGCGTGAGAAACTCAGCGTCTTTGGTGACACCTACCCGACGCCCGATGGCACCGGCGTACGCGACTACATTCACGTCATGGACCTCGCTGAGGGGCACGCGCAGGCTCTGGAGCGCATGGGCGAAGGCGTGTCCACCTACAACCTCGGTTCGGGGGCAGGCTCGAGCGTGCTCGACGTGGTCCGGGCGTTCGGCGAGGCAGCTGGCCGCGAGATCCCCTACGAAGTGGTTCCTCCGCGCGGCGGCGATGTCGCTGAAACCGTGGCGAACCCGGCAAAGGCAAACCGCGAACTCGAATGGCAGACGACGCGCTCGCTCGCTGACGCATGCAGGGACTCCTGGGCCTGGCAGTCCGCAAACCCCGATGGGTACGGTGTATGAGCGGAGCCCTCGACTTCGACCTCGAACGGCCGATCCGCACTCCAGACCTTTCCTCCCCGCCGTTGATGACGAAGCGGGCGCGTTGGCTTGTCGTGCTCGGATTCTTGCTTCCCGGCAGCGCGCAGCTGCTCGCGGGCAACCGCAAGCTCGGGCGGTTTGGGACCGGCGTCACCATCGCGACCGTCGTTGTCGCCGTGATCGCGCTTCTCGGCCTGCTGTTTGCCAGGGCGACGACGCTGTCGCTGCTCACAAATAACCTCTTTCTGTTCGTGCTGCAGTGGTTGGTCGCAGCGCTCGGTCTCATGTGGCTGGTGCTCGGCATTGACACGTTGCGGCTCACGAAGCTCGTACGGGTGATTCCCAACTGGCGCGTACCGATCGCGATGCTCTCGGTTATTTTGACGCTGGTGCCCGTCGCGGGTGCGGCGTGGGCGTCGTCCCTCATCGGCACCGGCCGCGGGGCGATCGGCAGTATTTTCATCGGTGCACCGGCGGTAAAGCCGATCGACGGGCGCTACAACATTCTGCTGTTGGGCACCGACGCCGGCTCAGACCGCGAGGGGATCAGGCCCGACTCGATTTCGCTCGTGAGTGTCGATGCGAAGACCGGCCAGTCCGTCATCATCGGGCTTCCGCGCGAACTCATCGAGATGCCGTTCCCCGAGGAATCGCCGATGAGTGCTTTGCACCCCTACGGGTTCGGGGTTGGACCAAACGTGTTCGGCGAGTGGGGCGGCTGCTATACAACCTGCTACCTCAACGCGGTGTACACCGAGGTCGAAGACTTCCCCGATACCTACGCGGGGCTGTACCCGGACGCGGTGTCACGTGGCTCGGAGCCCGGCAT
>JAGNOB010000306.1 GCA_017990305.1 Leucobacter sp. | reverse complement strand
CTACGAGGGCAACCTCTCGGGCACGATCCACATCGGTGCTGACGAGGCCACGGGCACGACCGCGAACGCAGGCGAACTGCGCGCGCTCGTCACCGCACTGAGCAAGCAGGTCGGCCGTGTGCTCTTCAACGGCTGGTCGACCGGCGTCGCAGTCACCCCCGCGCAGCAGCACGGCGGCCCGTGGCCCGCAACGAGCAACGACGCGAGCACCTCGGTTGGAACGTCGGCGATCAAGCGCTTCCTGCGCCCCGTCGCCTTCCAGAATGTGCCAGCCGCGTTCCTTCCGGAGGCGCTGCGCGACGACAACCCGCTTGGCCTCCCGCAGGCGATCTCGCCGGCCGGCCAGTCGGGCGACTGGGGCAGCCAGTACCGCGGCTAGTCTGCGCTGATCGAGCTACGTCTCTAGCGGCCCACCCTTTGCGGGGTGGGCCGCTTTTGCGTTCTCCAGGGAGTGCGTGGCCGCGCCCCAAACTGAGTCAACTTCCACCCCGGAGCACACGCGCCCGACCGGAGCACACGCGCCCGACATGTAGGCGCCGTGTGCTCCGGCGGGAGGCGTGTGCTTCCGGACCCTCAAACCACTGGTGGGCGAGGGTGGGGATGGGGGCTGGTAGCCCGGGAGGTTGCAGAGCAGAGCGCAGCTCGGCACAGCGCAGCGCAGCCCCCAGAGCCAACACAGCCAACTCATTGACACTAACTTGCGGCGCATGCTAGCTTGTGTCGCATGATAGATGACGTCACGACGCAACTCCGTCGCGGTGTCGTCGAATACTGCGTGCTCGGCCTCCTCGCGTCTGAGCCCATGTACGGCTGGCAGCTCGCTTCCGCGCTCACCGAGCGCGGCTTAATCGCGAGTATCGGCACGCTGTATCCACTCCTCGGCAGGCTCAGGGATCGCGGACTCATCGTCGCGTTCGAGCAGAGCGTCGGGGACCGCCCGGGCCTCGCCCCGGAGGGGGAAACGCCTGCGAGCGGCGGCCCCACTCGCAAGTACTACAGGCTTACCTCGCTCGGAACGGAGCACCTCGACAGCTTTCGGGCGCAATGGGGCCCGTTCACCGAAAACGTCAACGACATCATCAGGAAGGGGCCCAGATGAATGCCCAGGACAGCGCCGCATTGTTGCGGCAGGATTACCTCAGCGGTCTGGATGCGGCAATCGCTGAACTCCCGCACGGACTCGCAGTCGAGTTGCGGGCCGGAATCACCGAGGAGCTCAGCGGACTCGAGGGCGACGCGCTCGAACGGCGCATCTCCGCATTGGGATCGCCGGAGTCCGTCGCACAGGCAGCGCTTGAAATGAGCCCATCAGCGCAGTTCGCAGGGGCGCCCGTGCCTGCAGCGCACATTCTGCCGCCGCAGCAAGCGACAGTCGTCGCGCCCGAGCCACTCCCAATCAACGAAACTCGAGGCTACGCGATCGCCGCCGTCATTGTGCTTGGCATCGGCGGCATCGTGCTTCCCGTTATCGGTTGGGTTGTCGGGTGCGTGCTCGTATTCACAAGCAAACTCTGGCGAGTGTCGGAGAAACTCTGGGCAGCACTCTTCCCGGCCGTTGTGATCGCAGTCGGAGTATTAGTGAGCCTGCTGGGAAGGGCACTCACAACTGCTGAGAGTGGTCCGATCACGCTGAGCGGCCGCTACTACGATCCCACTACCGCTGACCCCACTGCGAACCCGCTACTTCCTGCATTTTACGATTCGTTTTACTCGACCTTCTTCTTAGGAGTGTTTGTCGTCACACCACTCACCGCGGTGTGGCTGCTGACGAGGCTTCGAGGCCGCCGTTCCGCCGAGGACACTGCGAGTAAGCGGGGTCGCACCGAGGCCGATCGCACGGCGTAATTCTTTCTAGGCTGAGAGGAAGTAGATAGGTTACGCTGAGCCTATGATCAAGACGCGCACCGCTCCCCGCAGCCTCAAGACCCGTGGCGTTGCTGCCGCAGCCCTTCTCGGCGCGGCCGCGCTACTCCTCACCGCCTGTTCGGGATCCGCTTCCGTGTCAGACACGAGTTGGGGCAAGCTCGACACGAAGGGCGAACCCTCGATGACGTTTACTGCTGACGGTGGGGCGTTCGGCTCTGACGGCTGCAACATCGTCAATGGCAAGTGGACTGAAGAGAAGGGCACCGTGAAGCTCGGCCAGCTCGCCTCGACAATGATGTTCTGTGAAGGCGTCGACACGTGGCTCACCGGTGCAGCGACCGCCGTCGCAGACGGAGATACCCTCACGTTCAGTGACGAAGCCGGCAAAGAGATTGGCTCGCTCAAGAAGACCGAGTTCACCGCTCCCAAGTAAGGCACTCTTCAGCAGCAAGGCCCTCGGCAGTAGGGCACTCAGCAGTAAGGCACTCAGCAGCACGGCACGCTCCAGCAGCACGGCACTCTTCAGCGCGGTGCACAGACTGTACGACGTGCGCGCAGCTGGTGAAGCCTGGGTGGACTAAAACGGCGGGGTGTGGATCCGATAATCCACACCCCGCCGTTTCATGCAGGCCGACCGGCCAAGGTCGCTGCTACCAAGCGACTGCGAGCACCACGTTCAGCACTGAGAGCCCGAGAATCGCGCCGAGCACTCCGCCCGACACGCTCGCCTTCTTCTTGTTCACGAGTGCGACGACGATGATCGCGACGAGCACGAGCGTCTTCACGCCGATCTTCATGTTGTTCGGCTCGCCGCCCATGGCGTACATCATGCCGACGAGGCCGAGGCCGGTCGCAAGCATGAGCCAAGAGCTGTGCAGGATACCGCCGGAGACCTTGGCGACACCCTCCTTGACCTTCGGCAGCTGCGCAATGGTCGCACCTGCGACGCCCGCGAAGCCGATGATGTGCAGGATCAGCAGGATATTTCTAACGATTTCCATGAGTCTGTTCCCCCTTCAGTTGGTGATTCGATGTGAGATTCCGGCGCTGCGGCCGGGACGTAGTGACGAACGCCGGGGTAAGCCAACGTGTTTCGGCGATCCTAGTGGAAGAAGTGCCGCTCGCCCGTGAAGTACATGGTGACGCCAGCGGCCTGAGCCGCTGCGATGACTTCTTCGTCGCGTACCGAGCCGCCGGGCTGTACGACGGCGCGGACGCCGGCGTCGAGCAGGACCTGCAGGCCGTCGGCGAACGGGAAGAACGCGTCGGAGGCGGCAACCGCGCCGGTGGCACGATCGCCCGCGCGCGAAACTGCCAGGCGGCAGGAGTCGACCCGGTTCACCTGGCCCATGCCGACACCAACCGAGGCGCCGCCCTGAGTGAGCAGGATTCCGTTTGACTTTACTGCGCGGCTTGCACGCCAAGCGAACTCGAGCTCGGCAAGCGTCTCGGCGTCAGCGGCCTCGCCTGCTGCGAGGGTCCACTCGCTGGCGGGAGCGAAGTGACGGTCCGAATCCTGAATGAGGAACCCGCCAGAGACCTGCTTGAGTTCAACGGGGTTCTGCGCGTAGCCCTCGGGCAGCACGAGCAGGCGTACGTTCTTCTTCTGTGCGAGGATCGCAAGCGCTGCGGGCTCGAAGCCCGGCGCGATGATGACCTCGGTGAAGATCTCGGAGACGGTCTTCGCCATTCCCTCCGTCACGACACGGTTCGCTGCGATCACGCCGCCGAACGCCGAGACCG
>JAGNOB010000305.1 GCA_017990305.1 Leucobacter sp. | reverse complement strand
GTACTGCGGGAACTTCGAGAATGCCTGGAGTACTTCGCGGTAGACACGCACAGCGTGCTTTTCGCTGGCGGTGATCACCATAAGCGACTCGTTCGGGCGTTCGTCGGCGTGCTGCAGCACCATCTGCACGACGCGATCGACCTCAGCTTCGGTGCTCTCGACTGCGCCCGTCTGCTGATCGGGAAGCCCCTGGCCAGCAGGAACAAAATCGTAGGTGAGGCTCGAGTGGCCGAGGAAGCTGCCGGCCCAGGGCAACGACTTGATTTCGCCGCCGTAGAACCGAGTGTTCACCAGGTTCGTGAGGTCTTCGCCGCCCGCGCGGTAGCTTCGGGTGAGCTTCAGCGTCGGCAGCACCTCCGACAGCTCAGCCAGAGCGGAGCGCGCCTGAGACGGCGTGGCCGCTTCGTCGGCATCCGGGCTGTGAACAGCGATCTCGAAGGAGCTTGGGATCTGTGTGGTGTCGTCGCCGAACACCACGACCTGCTCAGCCCTGCGGATCGCGCCGAGGTTTTCGGCGAGCGTCGTCGCACCGGCATCGACGAGGAGAACCGTGTCAAAGTGTGCGGTCTCCGGAAGCTGCGACACCTCGTACGGTGACATCGCGAGTACGGGCGCGAGCGTCGAGAACAGCACTGGCGAGTCCTGCGCGAGCGCGGCAATCGTCGCGTAACCGCTGCGCAGCAGACCGCGCAGCGCGAGCGCCTCCTGCTTGTTGTCGAGCACCGCAACGCGCCACGCGTCTGCGAGCTTCGATGCGAGCAGCGTGCCGTTTGCTCCGGCGTGCGCGTCGTCAACGAGGCGGAAGTCGGCTTCGAGCCGCTCAATGACACCGGTGTTCGCGCTGAGCAGAGCCGGGTTAGTCTGCAGCATGCGCTCGAGCGCCGACTGCCACCACGCGAGTTCGAGCTCTGCAGCTACCTCCTCGGCCGGCACATGCCTTGCAGAAAGGTCGTCCAGCAGCGGCCCGAGGCGCGCGCTCCGGAGTCGCTCGACGATCGTCGTGCGCTCCTGGATGTTCTGCAGTGCCTCAGACTCTTTCGCGAGCTCCGACACCCGTGCCGCGAGGTCATGCAGCTCAAGATTCTTCAGCCTGTCGGGCTCGACCGTCGTACCAAGGACCGCGTCAAGCTTGTCGAGATCTTGGTAAGCCGACTGGAATGCGACGACGACGTCAGCGATACCGAGGGGCACTTCGGGACGCGTGCCGACCACGGTTGTGTATCGCTGCCAGAGCACACGCTGCTGCTGAATCTGGATGAGCCGCGAGTACATGTCGGTGATACTCACACCGGGTCGCACATACTCCTGGGCAAGCTTCTTCAGGCGACGCTTGTTCGACGCCGACATATCGTCGTCGCTGCCGCGCGGCGCGTGCGCCGAGATAACTTCTGCGAGCGAGCGGTCGTAAACCTCGGGCGTGAAGCGGTCAAGCGTGTCGCGCACGCCCATCAGCAGCCGGAGATATACGCCGAGCTCAGACATCGATTCGAACGGGCGCATCGACGTCTGTTCGACAACCTCGTTGGCCATTGAAATCAACCGCGGCAGCTGCGACTCCGCGAGGTCGACCGCGATGCCGTACGCGGTGCGCGCCTCCTCGGTCGTCGAGAAGTCGACGCCGTACCAGGGTGAATCTTCTGGGCCGTACTCAAACTGACCGAGCCGAGCAACCTCGGTGAGGTCGTCGGCGAGCGAGGAACGGTCGATCGTAAGCTGGCCGAGGGCCTGGTCGTCGAGCCGAACCGTCGTCGTTGGCGGATTCTGTCCGAGCGACAGGTTACTCAGCTTGCGCAGCGCCTGCAGCGGCGTCACCGAGAATCGTTCGTCTGGCTTCGACAGCGCGTCGCGGTAGTCGAGCAGCACGCCGCGCAGCCGCACCAGCGCCTCGTCGACGTCTCGCATCTGCTCGGCTGATGCGTTCTCGTTGCGGCTGATCGACTCAACCAGGTTGCGGCGAAGCCTGCGCGGGGTCACGGCGAGCCCGGGCAGCCCGGCACGGGTCAGCCTGTGCGTAATACCGTCGATTGTCGATCTGCGCGGGGTAACGACGAGCACGTGCTTGCCGTCTCGCACGAGGTTGCCGATGGCGTTCACAACTGTCTGCGTGCCACCGGTGCCTGGGAGCTGGTGGACCACGATCGACTGACCGGCATCGATCTGCGCGAGCACATCATCTTGCTCAGGATCGGAGTCATACAGGCAGCGGTCCGTCTCGGGAGCCGCGACGTCAGGCGATACCGGGTTCACCGGGTGGTAGCTCTCCGCGAGCGCACGCTTGGCGGGCTCGCTACCGCAGATCGCCTGCAGAATAGGGGTGTCAAGCCGTACCGCGTCGGCGACCATGCCCTGCGAGATGTTGTGGAACGAGGAGACAACGAGGCGAGGCTGTACGACAAACTCGGGCAGGCCCGCAACCATTTGCCGCAGCCTGTCAATGACGGGCTGCGGTTTGAAGACGCCCTCAGACTGCGAGAGCTCGATGAGTGAGCGAGCGTCGATCGTGATGCCGAACTGGTCGCGGAGCGCGCGAATAAGCTCGGAGTTCACGACCGGGAAGTTCTTGAGCTTCAGCTCAAAGTCGCGGCCGTAGCGGCGGATCGCGAGCGGCCGCAGCAGCACGGGCGCCGTGAACTCGTCGCCCTCGAAGTTCCATTTTGCGAGCCCAACAGCGAGGTTCACCGTCTCGAGACCGCGCATGGTGCGCATCTCGACGGCCTTGTCAGTGACGCGCGCGGCTGCGGCACGCGCGTGACGCAGTGCGAGGTCGTCACGCACCAGCGCGGACAACAGGATCTTGTTGCCCGAGATGAACTGCGGCAGCCCGCCGGGATGCGTCGAGGAGAGCTCGATGCGGTTAGCGGGGTGGTCGTCGAAGTGCAGCAGCGGGTTGCGGCCGCCGATCGCTGCGAGTTCACGGAGCCAGGCTTCGTGCTCGTCAGAGAACGGGTTTACCACTGCCACTGGCCCGCCGAGTTCTGGTTCGTGATGATAATCAACCCCGGTTTCGCTTGCGAGCGCGCCACGAACCACCGGCTCCGTCACCTCAGTGACATCCGGTGCTTCTGCGGCGTTGCCCTTGGATTCGGGTCGCCTTCGTCGGTCCACACTCCACACACCGCCACCCTAAGGCGTGTGTATAGGAAAACGCGGCATTATCGCGGTGTTTCTTCGCGCGGTGTTACTGTGACTTCGCTGCGCGGGCGTCCGGGCAGCGAAGTCACAGCGGGTGAAGCTGGTACTAGCGAATGATCGCGGTATCCGTCGCTGTGCCACGTGCACGCGCAACGAGGCGCATGAGGTGGTAGACGCCGACCGCGGCCAGCGTGCCGAGCGCGATGCCGTTGAACATGACGTTGCCGAGCTGCAGGCTGAAGTCTGCGATGCCGACAATGAGCGCGATGGCCGCCGTGAACTGGTTGATTGGCTTCGAGAAATCAACCTTGTTGTCGATCCAGATTTTTACGCCGATGAGGCCGATGAGGCCGTACAGTGCGACGGTCACACCGCCGAGCACGCCTGCTGGCACCGAGAAGATGAGCGCGCCAACCTTTGGCGAGAAGCTCAGCAGCATCGCGATGATGCCGGCGACCCAGTACGCGGCGGTCGAGT
>JAGNOB010000304.1 GCA_017990305.1 Leucobacter sp. | reverse complement strand
GTCGAGGACGTGCTCGCACGCCGCAGCCGGCTCGCACTCGACCCTGCGCTCGCTGCCGCGGCCGAGCCAGCGGTGCGCAAGGTACTCGACGAGGTGCTGGCGAGCTAGCGGTCGGCGCTGCCGGCAACCTCGCGGACCGGCGCCCCGTGATCCGGCGCTTCGTCTGCCCCGGGATGCTCAGCCTGGCGCTCTGCGGGACGCCACAGGAACGTGACGAGCAGCGCTACCGCGAACACCGCGATACCGGTGAGCCCGAACGGTGTGCGGAACATCCCAGCGAGATAGCCGACGCCAGGGATTGTTGCGACGATTTTCCCCGCGGTGCGCACCGTGTAGGGGTATGGATCATCTGCCGCGTTCGCGTCGCCCCGCATCGTGATTTCCCAGTTCGTGTGCTGCTGTTCCACCGAGGTCACGCGGTGTGTGACGAGGCCGCCGTTGTTCGGTCGGTCGAGCGTCACGACGTCGCCAACCTCGATCTCGGCCGCCGAGACCTCTTTCGCCATGAGTAGCGAACCGGTCGGGATCGTCGGCTCCATCGAACCGGAGACGACGATTTGCGGCTTCAGCCCGAGCACGAGCGAGACACCGAAGACGAGGATGCAGAATGCGCCAACGATCGCCGCGAGCGTGAGGATGAGTGAACGGAGTCGAGCCATCGTGTATTCCTTTCGTTGCGCTACTTCGACTGCGCGTCGAAGAGCACGCGGATCGCGGTCTGGCCGCCGTTATAGTCCGCGGTTTCGGGCGCATCCGTGTAGTGCATGAGTAGTTCGATGACCCGCTCGGATCCTGCAGCTCCGGGCGCATAGGTAGCGCCCTCGTCGAGCGACGCCTCACCGCGCGCCGCGAGATCCCCGATGAGGGCCGCGGCTTCGGCGAGCGGGACCCCGCCCGTCGGATCATTTGGCGTGCCGAAGATGACCTCGCCTGACTCCTGATCTTGTGCGCTGAACCGCATGAACTTCATGATGTTTGGGGAGTCGCCGACGGAACCGTCTCCGACAGCTTCGACGGTGATGCTGAGCTCACCATCGTAGGTCTTGGAGTTGTTGAAGACAGGGATCTCGGTGGTGAGGGTGCGACCTGGCACGAAGCTCGCGGCGTGCGCAATCTCCCAGGTGAGTCCCGAACTCGGATCCGCCTGCTGAACGGTTCCGTCGGGATCAACGATCGCGATATCGAACTTCGACGCGGAGCCGACGCCCTCGCCATTCGCCCCGAGATTGAGCAGCGCGGCGTCGCTGAAGGCTGCCCAGGTTACGAGGGCGCCTACGCTGAGGAGCGCGCCGCTCGCGAGCGCGACTCGCCATCCCCCGCTCCTGCGTGGACGAACTGCCAGGTGCGCGCCCTGCTTGTCAGCGCGACGATACGACTTCATGATGTGTGTCCTTGCTAGTTAATCTCTGAGACGCGAATGCCAGGCAACTCAAGCGGCGTGAAGCTTGCACGGCTGCCCGAGGCGCCTGCGATCGCGCCACCGTCGGTGGATCCCCACCCGATGAGCACAGAATCAGACCGTGTCGCGTAGCTGGTATCCCGCGACCCACCGACCGCGACGATCTCACGCAGCGGCAGCCGGAACGGCACGGTGGCGTCCTTCGTGCCCTGTCCGGTCGAGCCGTCTTGCCGAATGTTTCCCGTCGCCTGCCAATCGGCGTTGTCGCCCCATCCCCACACGCCTCCGCTGGTTGTGAGCGCGGTGAAGTGGTAGTTGCCCGCTGACACCCGCGCCACAGGCTCTCCGACGGTGATCGGGTGAATCTCACGCTGTTGCGCGAGGGAGCCACCCGGCCTGCCGATCTGGCCCTGGTCGCTGGTGCCGAACGTGTACACGGTGCCGTCGGCGGTGAGCATTGCCCCGGCCTGTCGACTCGAGGTGATCGCCTGAATGTTGCAGGTGTCTGCGGGGTCAAACCTGGTGACTGCGGGGCCCTCGCACCCGTACGTGTGAACCGACATGGGTCGCACCCGTTCAGGGTTCGGGTTGTTCACGACAGTTCCGACACCGTTTTCTCCCTTGTAGCTGCGCCCCCACCAGAACACGTCGTTGGTGCGAGTCACGACCCAGGTGATGCGCTGGCCGACGTGCAGCGAGTGCGCGTTGTCCATGACGAGGTAGGGGGCGTGGGGCCCCTTGCCTTCGGAGGTGCTGCCGTTGCCTGCCTGGCCGTACTGCCCGGACCCCCACGTGTAGACCTTGCCGCTCTCGGTCATCGCGGCCATGGTGGCCCGCATCGAGCCAAGCTCAATCACGCGCTCGTTGCCGGGGAATACGACGCGCTGCGGGGTGGCTCGGTAGTCCTTGTTACCGGTCGTGGATCCGATGCCGAGGCGCCCAAGCTTGTTCGAGCCCCATGTGTACACCTCGCCGGACTCGGTGAGCGCACCGAAGGTGCCGTACTTCTCACTGAGGTCGGACGCGCCGACGACGTTCACGACGTTACTCAGACCGTAGACGGGCTTCGGCGAGCGGTCGCTATCGTTTTCGACCCCGTTGCCACTCATGCCGTATTCCTTGTAGCCCCAGATCCAGACATACCCGCCCGAGAGCGCGACCGATGTCTCGCTGAACTGTGTCGAGACTGCCATGTACGATGCCGGAGCCGTGTACGTGTCTGCAGCAGCGGTCGCGGTGTCGCGATAGGCCGCTGCGGTTGGGTCGGCGAGCACGAGCCCGCCGGAGGCGAGCGCTGTCACCGCGACCACGGCGACACCGCCGAGGGTGCGCGCAATCCTGCGCGCGCGGGGTAGCTTGTTCGTCATGGGGTGTCCTCCGTCCGTCTGTTCTGGGTTCGGCGTGCCACGAGCGTGACGCCCGCGGCGATCGCGACTGCAGCACCGGCCCCGAGCAGCCACCAGCTGCCAGATCCGGTTGCCGCGATGCCCGTGTTCGGATCATCGCCGGGTTCGTCGCGCGTCGCGGCAAGCTCGAGCGTGAGCGTGCCCGAAGCTCCCTGGTATTCGTTGCCTGCCTCTCGCGGCAGCGTGAGGTGCCCCTCGATCTCGACCGGCGAACCTTGTGTGAACGAGGCGAACTCGGTGTGGGTGTCACTCACCACGGTGCGGCCGGGGCCCTGCAGAATGGCTTTGCCGCCCTTCTCGTTCACCGTGATCTCGGCCGGGTGGTCCCCGGCGAACAGCGGCCCCTCAGCTGCGCTCATCCGGACGAAGATATCGCGCACGTCGTCGTCCGAGCTGTCAACGGTGACCGACCAGTGTCTGGTCTCGCCGGGCGCTGGTGCATCGACCTCCACGATGCGCGTCTCGATGACGTACAGGTCGTCTGGGTGAGGTGAAGGGGCTGCGGCGGTGCCGAGGCTCAGTGTGAGCACCCCCAGCACTGCCAGCGTTCCAATCTTGGTCATGCTGACACCCCCTGGGCGATGAAACCGATCCTGACGTCCTTGCCGAAGTAGTACGGGGTACCAAGGCCAGATTTGTAGGCGAACTGCAACCGGAGCGACCGGTCCTCCCCGCTCACCCAACTATCGAGCTCGAGCTTGAGCGACGAGGCCTCCACGGTGTCTGCGACGAGGTTCCCGTCGGAGTCCCACGCCGAAACCAGGAGCACGTCAAAGGGATCGCGCACCACCCCGTCATCGTCGGCAG
>JAGNOB010000303.1 GCA_017990305.1 Leucobacter sp. | reverse complement strand
GCGACCGATTCTCCGAGCTACTATTCACCATCACGGAGCCCGCCTGAGCTCCAGGCGACACCCCCGTAGTCCGCACGCGACAAACTCGGTAGAATCGAACCGTGCTGCTTTCAGATCGTGACATCAATGCCGAGCTCGACGCGGGCCGCATCAAGCTCTCCCCGAGCGAGCCGTCGATGGTTCAACCGTCGAGCGTTGACGTGCGGTTCGACCGCTTCGTGCGCCTCTTCGACAACCACAAGTACGCGCTCATCGACCCGGCCGAGGATCAGCCGGAGCTCACCAGGCTCGTCGAGGTCGACCCCGAAGAGGGCTTCATTCTGCACCCAGGCGAGTTCGTACTCGGATCAACCTTCGAACTCGTCGGGCTCCCCGACGACATCGCGGCCCGCCTCGAGGGCAAGAGCTCCCTTGGCCGGCTCGGCCTCCTTACGCACTCAACCGCGGGCTTCATTGACCCCGGCTTCGAGGGCCACATCACCCTTGAGCTGTCGAACGTCTCGACGCTTCCTATCCGCCTCTGGCCAGGCATGAAGATCGGCCAGCTCTGCTTCTTCCGGCTGTCATCTCCTGCCGAGCGCCCGTACGGCGCAGGTGCGACGTTCTCGAGGTACCTCGGCCAGCGCGGGCCGACAGCTTCGCGCTCACACCTGAACTTCCACCGCGCCGACGTCACCGGCTCCGATGAGGGCGGCCGAGGGGCCTAGTCCCCGCCCGGTAAAGCGACAGCGCGCAACCTCAGAACGCACTCCATCGAGTGCGTTCTTTGCTTTCCCCCGCACGGCTCCGATGCTGCGAAGCGGGCGGAACCACCTGCCCTGAGGGCCCTCGCAGCAGTGAAGGCTTGCGCGAATCCGCGTCGCATGGGACGCTTGTGGGAAAGCGCTTACCAATGGCGGTGAGCCGATGAAGAGAATGGATCAGCAATGCCACAGACAACACCACGTGAGATCGGCATCATCATGAATGGCGTCTCAGGCCGCATGGGCTACCGCCAGCACCTCATGCGCAGCATCCTTGCAATCCGCGATGCGGGCGGCATCGAGCTTTCCGACGGAAGCCGCGTCACGGTCAAGCCGATCCTCGTCGGCCGCAACGAGCAGAAACTCGCTGAGCTCGCGAAACTCCACGACATCGCCGACTACACCACCGACCTCGACGCAGCACTCGCGGACCCGCAGTGGGAGATCTACGCCGATTTCCTTGTGACCAAAGTGCGCGCCGCCGCAATCCGGAAGGCGATCGCAGCGGGCAAGGCTATCTACACCGAAAAGCCAACGGCAGAGTCACTCGAGGAAGCGCTCGAGCTCGCCCGCCTCGCGAAGGACGCCGGCGTAAAGACCGGCGTCGTGCACGACAAGCTCTACCTCCCGGGGCTGCAGAAGCTGAAGCGCCTCATTGATTCGGGCTTCTTCGGCCGCATCCTGTCGGTCCGTGGCGAGTTCGGCTACTGGGTGTTCGAGGGCGACTGGCAGCCAGCGCAGCGACCCAGCTGGAACTACCGCACTGAAGACGGCGGCGGCATCATCAGCGACATGTATCCGCACTGGAACTACGTCCTCGAGAACCTCTTCGGCGAGGTGAAGAGCGTCTACACGCAAGCTGCCACGCACATTCCCGAGCGCTGGGACGAGCAGGGCGAACGCTACGAGGCGACCGCTGAAGACGCCGCCTACGGCATCTTCGAACTCGAAGGCGGCATCATCGCAGAGATCAACTCCAGCTGGACCGTCCGCGTCAACCGTGACGAGCTCGTCGAGTTCCAGGTTGACGGTACCCACGGATCCGCCGTCGTCGGCCTGTTCGGTGCGAAGATCCAGCCACGCAACGCAACGCCGAAGCCCGTCTGGAACCCCGACCTGCAGGACACGCACGACTACGACAAGGACTGGCAGGGCGTTCCAACGAACGACGTCTTCCTCAACGGCTTCCGTCAGCAGTGGGAAGAATACCTCGAGTCATACGTACTCGGCACCGACTACGAGTTCGATCTTCTCGCCGGCGCTCGTGGAGTGCAGTTCGCCGAGGCTGGGCTCGCGTCAAGCGCTGAGGGCCGCCGCATCGCCATCGAGCCCCTCGCGCTGGGATAGCCATGACCCAGCTTCAGCTCCTCTCCCCCTCCGGCACCACATCGGCCGTTGAGCTCGCGCAGGGTGGCGGTTTTGTCCGCCCTGCGACACCACTACGGAGTCGCGTCGCGTACGCCGCGGCGCACGTTGTGCCCAAAGTCCATGCAGACAACACCCCAGGCCAACCCGCTGAGATTGACTGGGACGCGACACTTGCGTTCCGTAGAAACGTCTACTCTTGGGGTCTCGGGGTTGCGGACGCCATGGATACCGCCCAGCGAAATATGGGGCTCGACGCCTCAGCGACTCGCGAACTCATCACCCGCAGCGCCCAGGCAGCACGTGAGGAGGGCGGCTCCGTTGTGGTCGGCGTCAACACTGATCACGTCGACGCAACCCACATCACGCTTGCCGAAGTGATCGACGCCTACCGCGAACAGCTGCACTTCACCGAAGAGCAGGGCGCAGGCCCGGTACTCATGGCGTCGCGCCACCTCGCTCGGGTTGCAACAGGCCCGGACGACTACCGGCGGGTCTACCGCGAGGTCCTAGCGTCCGCGACCGTGCCAGTGGTGCTCCACTGGCTCGGTACCGCTTTTGACCCCGAACTCGCCGGCTACTTCGGCGCGGAGGATTGGGAGACGGCATCAGGCGTGCTGCTCGACATCATCAACGAGAACCCGTCAAAGGTCTCCGGCGTGAAGATGAGCCTCCTCAACGCTGAAAGCGAGATCTCGGTTCGGGAGCGGCTCCCGGCGGGTGTGCGCATGTTCACCGGTGACGACTTCAACTACGTTGGACTCATCGGAGACTCCACGCCCACAACCGAGTCAGACCGCACACACTCAGACGCACTGCTCGGGGCCTTCGCCGCAATCACACCGGTCGCGTCGGCCGCCATCCAGGCGCTCGACGCTGGTGACGCAGCGCGCTACGTCGAGATCCTCGGCCCAACCGAGGAACTCAGCCGGCAGGTATTTGCAGCACCGACGTTCTACTACAAGACCGGCGTCGCGTTTCTGTCTTGGCTCAACGGCCACCAGCCCGCGTTCCAGATGGTTGGCGGCCTGCACTCCGCACGGAGCCTGCCGCACCTCAGCCGAATCATCGAGCTCGCGAACGCGTCCCAGGCGCTGGAGCAGCCTGAGCTCGCTGCAGAACGCTGGCACAGCATGCTGCGAGTGAATGGAGTGAGCGTATGACCACCCCACACCCACGGTTGTCGATCAATCAGGCAACCATCAAATACGCGTCGCTCGCCGAGGCACTCGATGCAACACGAGAGGGCGGGGTCGAAGCCATCGGGCTCTGGCGGGAGCCAGTGAACGAGGTCGGGCTCGAGACCGCTACGAAGATGCTCGCCGATTCGGGCCTGCGGTTCACCACGCACTGCCGCGGGGGCTTCTTCACTCTGCCTGAGGGGCCAGAACGGCGCGCCGCGCTCGACGACAACCGGCGCGCCATCGAAGAGACAGCGGCGCTCGCTGCTGCCGCGGCAGCCGGATCCACAGCGGTGCTCGTGCTCGTCGCGGGAGGCCTCCCCGATGGCTCACG
>JAGNOB010000302.1 GCA_017990305.1 Leucobacter sp. | reverse complement strand
GAGGTGGCGCCGTGGCGACGACTCGCAAGGCGCTTCGGGCCGTCTCCTCCGACGAGCGAGCGGTAAAGCCGAAGACGGTCACCGAGGCCGCCGCCTACGGTACGACGCGGGAACTGCTGGCCGCTATGCGCGAGCGCATCGCCGCTGCGGTTCAGGACCCCAACTGCCCACCCCGCGACCTTGCTGCATTGACCCGCCGGCTCCATGAGATTGTCCGCGATATCGAGGCCATTGACGCTCGCGCGGACGATGAGGCGACCCGGACTGCCGTTACCGATGCGCCGTTCGACGCTGCCGCTATCTGAGGTCGCCCGGCACATCGTCATCCCGGAAGGGATCGTGACGACCGCATGGCCAAGGGTGGTCGATCAGTGCGCGAAGATGGGCGTTGAGTTCGACGGATGGCAGCACGGCGTCGGGTCGATTGCACTGGGCAAGCGAGCCAGCGGAAAGTATGCCGCGACTGTTGGCGGAGTCATCCTGAGCATTCCGCGCCAGGTTGGCAAGACGTTCCTGGTCGGGATGATCCTGATCGCTCTGTGCATCATCTTCCCTGGGTTCACCGTCCTGTGGACTGCGCATCGGACCAAGACCGCGACTAAGGCGTTCGGGTCGTTCCAGGGGATGGTGCGTCGCAAGAGGATCTGGCCACACGTGCTCGCGGTCCGAACGACGAACGGGGAGCAGGAGATCCGGTTCCGCAACCGTTCGGTCATCATGTTCGGCGCGCGAGAGCAGGGCTTTGGCCGCGGGTTCGACCAGGTCGACGCTGAGGTGTTCGACGAGGCACAGATCCTCACGGAGAAGGCTCTTGAGGACATGGTCGCCGCAGCGAACCAGAGTCGGCACGAGGCCGGGGCGCTACTGTTCTTCATCGGGACTCCACCTCGACCGATTGACCCCGGCGAGGAGTTTTCGAATCGTCGCGATAAAGCACTCAAGGGCGAGGACCCGAATGGTCGGGTCCGCTTGACGCGGGGTGACGCTGTGTACGTCGAGTGCTCAGCCGACCGCGGTGCCGATCCTGACGACCGCCAGCAGTGGGAGATCGCCAATCCGTCTTACCCGGACCGAACGCCGGTCGAGTCGATGCTCCGAATGCGTGAGCAGTTGACCAACGACGCATCGTTCTTGCGCGAGGCGCTGGGCATCTGGGACCCGAAGCACGCGGGCGGTGTTATCCCCCGCGACTCGTGGGACATGGTCGGCGACGTGCATTCGGTGGCCGTCGACCGGTTCGCTCTCGGGATTGAGGTCGGACCAGACCAAGCGTCAGCCGCGGTCGTCCTGGCCGGCGCACGCTCGGACTCTCGGTGGCATGTCGAGCTCGACGAGCACCGCCAGGGCGCGACATGGTTGCCGCCCTACATTGAGGGGCTTGTCGCTGCCAACCCGCAGATTCGCGCGGTCGTCGGGGATGTGGGCGGGCCACTCGCCGCGTTCGTTGACAAGGATGCCCGTGGGCGCTACGTCCTCAAGGGAACGAAGACCGTCGTCACGGCCCCGACCGTCAAGGAACTCGGCTCAGGCTGCTCGAATCTGCTCGCCGCGGTCGTCACGGCGTCTCTCGCGCACATCGGACAGCCGCAGCTGACCGGCGCGGTCGCTGTGGCGGGGAAGCGAGCCCTCGGTGACACGGGCCTGTGGACGTTCTCGCGCATGTCGTCGGCGTCGGATATTACGCCTGTGCTCGCCATGAATCTCGCCCTGATCGGGGCGCAGTCGGACAACGTCAAGCGCCCCGGGCGACAACGCGCCGAGGGCGCACCTAAGCGAAGGGCGGTGGTCCTGTAGTGGAGACCGTCCGGGTACTCGGGTTGACCGAGGATGAGCAGCGCACTCTCGACAGCCTGGTGAAGCGACTGGGCGACCGCGAGTCCCGCAACATCGTCCGGCTCGGTTACTACGACATGGAGCGTGTCGGGCGTCGCTTGTCGACCATCGCACCCCAGTACTACGGGCTGGGGCTCACGCTCGGATGGTGCGCGAAAGGCGTGGATTCCCTCGCTCGCCGCTGCAATCTCGATGGTTTCGTGTGGCCGGATGGAGACCTTGACACGCTCGGGTACCGCGAGGTGTGGGACGCGAACTTCCTCGCCTCCGAGGTCGCTTCGGCCCGCCTGTCCTCGCTGATCCACGGCGTCTCCTTCATGGTGACCACGAAGGGCAGAGACGGCGAGCCGGACGTGCTGATCCACGCGAAGGACGCGCTCAACGCGACTGGCGAATGGAACACCCGGCGCCGCGCGCTAGACAGTCTCCTGTCGATCACCGACCGTGACGACAAGGGCCAGCCGACAGCACTCGTGCTCTACCTGCCCGACCTGACAATCACGGCCGCCAATGACGGCGGCTGGCGCGTCACGGACCGCCAGGAGCACGCCTGGGGCGTCCCGGCCGAGCCTCTGGTCTACCGGCCAAGGACGGGCAGGGAGTTCGGGTCGTCGCGAATCTCCCGCGCCGCGATGGGTTTCCACGCGGCAGCGATCCGCACCTTGATGCGCCTAGAAGGCCACTCCGACGTGTTCTCGTGGCCGGACATGTGGCTAATGGGCGCCGACGAGTCGATCTTCAAGAACGCGGACGGCAGCACGAAGACCGCCTGGCAGGTTGCGCTGGGGCGCATCAAAGCCATCCCCGACGACCCGGACCGCGAGGGAGACCCCAACGCGCGGGCCGACGTCAAGCAGTTCCAGGCCGCCTCCCCCGGGCCGCACCTGGACAGCCTCAACGCCTACGCCAAGCTGTTCGCCCACGAGATGGACCTCCCTGAGAACGCACTGGCGATCAAGGAGATGGCCAACCCGCAATCGGCAGACGCCTATATCGCATCGCGCGAGGAGCTGATCGCGGCGGCGGAGGCTGCGACCGACGATTGGTCGACTCCGCTGCGGCGGACGATGGTGCGGGCGCTCGCGATGCGCAACGGTGAGTCCGACGTGCCGGCCGAGTGGCTGACGATCGCGGCCAAGTGGCGCTCGCCGATGTACCTCTCTCGTGCCGCGCAGGCCGACGCGGGGTCGAAGCAGTTGGCTGCCGTTCCGTGGCTGGCTGAGACCGAGGTCGGTCTGGAGTTGCTGGGCCTCGACGCCCAGCAGCGGGCGCGGGCGATGGCCGAGAAACGGCGCGCGCAGGCGCGGGCGTCCATCGCCGCCTTGACGTCGCCAACTCAGGCCGATGCCGACGCTGGCTGAGGTCGAGCAGTTCCAGGCGGCCGTCGCGCGACTATCTTCGGCATCAGTCGACGCCCTGGCGTCGGCGTGGCCCGGCATGGACCCATTCGACACAGCTCGCGTCGCGTCCCTGATTCGCGCGGTAGGTGAGACCTACGGGGACGCTGCGGCAACGATGGCGGCCGATTGGTATGAATCCCTCCGTGCCGATGCCGGGGCGTCTGGGTCATATTCGGCTGAGCTGGTGGCTGATTTGCCGCGAGAACGAGCGACGGCGCTAGCGCGGTGGGGAACCGAACCTCTCTATCGCCCGTCGCCCGATGCCATTTCGGCCCTTTCGCTCATCTCGGGTGGCTTGCAGCGCATGGTCGCCAACGCGGCTCGTGACACGATCACCACGGCCGCCCTAGCGGATGACGGTGCGAACGGCTGGGCGCGGCACGCATCCGCGA